>JAPLIX010000122.1 GCA_026388865.1 Pseudomonadota bacterium
GTCATGAGTTGACTTTAGTACTCAATCTCCCTGCTGTCAATGATATAATAGGCGCTGTCCCTATTTTCCCCCTATTTTCCCCGGATGCAAGGCGCGCGAAATCGTAAGAAATGAGGCGCACTGTACAGTACGTCGCAATGATCCCGATAGCCATCGGGAATGAGCGCAACAAAGCAGATGGGTGTTCTTCAACAGCCTGCCAAAAGATTATTGCCGAAAACATATGTGCAATTTCAGAAATTCCTTTTAAAAACAGCGGCCCATTCATCAATTGAGTGGAATCATAAATCCGGTATGGCAACCGCTATGCCCAGAGTGCGGTTATCGCCTGAAATGCCTGACGCCTTGGGGTTCCACGTTCTGCTGACCCGGAACTCCAGCACTGTCTTGCCCGCGAGGTCATGTGCAGGCAGCGTAATTTTTTGCCACACAATTTCAGTAAATTTAATCGTTTTCAAACTCTGCCCATCACCCAGGATAGTAACAACGACCGGCATAGCAGTGACATCAGGGTGATTGGCCACCACAAACAGCTCAAGTCCCCGGCTATGTGCGGGCTGCGGTATAGCCATGGCAGCCTGCATGCCTGTCCAGCGAAACCTGAGTGGCTTACCGGGCGGCCAGCCGGACGGCAAACCTTCCCCCAGGGTTTCCCAGTGGTAGAATCCAATCCCCTTCTGAGATATCTTCTTTAAAAACTCCATGGGGAAGAACGCTGCTCCCAGGTCCCGGTTATCGTTGTTTTGGCCAAGACGGTATGGGTTAAAAGTCCTGTCCATCACAAATGTTACATTGACCGTGTTGCCCGTTATGCCTGGGGCATAGCAATAAATCTGCTGTTTGCCGGCGGCTGTGATATTCTTTTCATCCAGCAGACTACGGTTTACATATATTTTCAGGTTCAGACCCATTCCGTCTGTATTTGCCGGATGGGTTACCAGGTTAACCCTGAACAGGTCTGTTTTTGCTCTGACACACACAGACGCCTCTTTTCCTGACCAGCGAAACAGCCCCCCATCCATATTCTCATAGGGATAAAAACCATATTCATAGCCGATTGAATTTTTGAATCCGTATCCCTGGTATCCATATCCTGCGATGACCAGGACAAGTACAATTGCTGTCACCACACGCACTTTGGCGTTTTGCCTGAGCTCACTGTCTCCGGCACTGGTGCGCCAGGCAGCTGCCGCACCAGCCACGAAAAACCAGAACATAAACTGCTGTGCCGGCAGCAGCAGCGGGTGCCCGGTAACACAGGTTACAAGAAAACCGGCAATGCCTGCAGCGATTCCCTTGCAGTACAATTTCGCCTCAGGATCAATCTTTCCCCAGGAACGTGCCATCTCATAAAAAACATAAAATATAATACCCGCAAAGATTATCATGCCTGCAGCCCCGAGGTCTGAGAACAGCTGAATAAAGTAGTTATGGGCATTCTCACCAATCGAGAACGTGGAATGGGAATATGCTTTTCGATACGTGCCGATACCGTTGCCGAACAGGGGAGCAGCTGCAATGATTGCAGCTGCATTTTCCCACATGAAGGTGCGCACCTGTAATGAGCCGGTACTGAGCATAGTGGAAAGCGTGGTTCGAGTAAAAGGGATGCGCCAGCCGGGTTTTACTATAACAGCAAATAGCAGGATATTAGCGGCAAGAGAAAATATCAGCAGGGCTTTGTTTATTTTTTGTTTCAAGGTCTGCCACAGCCAGAACATAAGCACCAGCATCGCAGTGATAATGGTGATGCGGGACAATGTCAATGAGGCATAGAGCAGCAGCAGCATCGCCACAACGCCGTTTAATATACGGGACGGTAGTTGCCCTTCACGCGCATGGAACACAAATAGAGAAAACAGCATTACTATGCTGCTGCCGGATGCGTTAAGGTCATCAAACGGCGATGATAAACCCCGGTGCTGGTTGTCCATAAGCTCGCGCCAGGGCGGCATGTCAAACGCGAATTGAAATGCGGCGAAAACAAAAATGATCAAAGACTGAACAAAGATTGCCAGTATGAAGCTGTCATAGTCCTGTTTCCCGGTATGCTCTGCTTCCAGCATACGGTATAAACATACGCCCTGCGCGATAATTAACGTTGCATTCAAGCAGTAAAACGGGTTTATTGAATCAAGCGCACACTGTTTAAATGCCCATTCGGCAATAATGTGCGACGGGAAATTGACCAGCTGCATAATGAGGGAACAGAGCATTGCTGTCAGCAGTA
>JAPLIX010000152.1:0-1972 GCA_026388865.1 Pseudomonadota bacterium
TTACGTGTTGTATGTGTGGCCAGCACACGCAATACCCCATAGAACTCAATGAAAAGCTCTACTGCTCATCAGCCTGCCTCAATAAATACCGTGATGCGGCAGGTGAGCAGCAGTTTCAAAAGGACTCGCTTGCTACATTTGAAAAAAAACGGGACACGGGCTGGATTCCCGAGCGGGCTCTTATGTACATCAACATGTGCCGCAGGTGCACTAAGAATTTGCGGGAGATGTGTAAAGCAAATCAGTTTGTCAGCGGCATGCATCGAGACGCATTGCGCAGAACGGAAACCGTTCCCTGGTGCTGCCACGCCCGCTTCAATCTCAGCTCCTCTTTGTCTGATGGGACGGTGCCCGTATCCTCAGCCCGGAAGATACAGCAGAGGGCGGAAGATATGGTAAAGAATCCGGCTGTGTGCGAAGCGCTTGTCGGGCCGGAAACACTGCGCGCAAAAATGGCAAAACCGGACGGATTAAAAGGGGTCACTACTACTATCCTGGACATTGCGGCGGCCGCGATGGCACAGACGCCGGAATATAAACCACAGGCGGATAAAACCCCTCAGGAGCAGGGTGAAATCATGATTCATTATGCCGCCTGTCTTGAATGTGACCCGGTATTCGGCGCTGAATGTGAAGAGCAGGCAGTGGAAAAGGAACTCAATCAATGTATTGAAAAAGTATCGCCTCTGACCCATGCCCTCTGGTGTGAGCATACCATACATGCCCTCTCAGCACTCATGCTCAATAAACACATGACTGCAGAGATACTGCGGCAGATAATAGATGCTGCGGAACATATCGCTCAAGAGAAAAATGACCCGGGAATAAATACCCGGCATCTGTTTATTGCGCTGGGCAGAGCAGTTATCTGACACATCTCTCACCGGAACAAAATCATGCTTAACCTGATGTTTAACATATCTCAGGTACAGCATGTCATTCAGTGATGGGAGAAAACCCGTGGATAACCCGTACGCTCCAAAACGCGAAGACCTGTTCTGCATAGATCTTCCTACCAAACCAATACCGGAAGCCGGCAAAATTCTTATAACCGGCGCTTCCGGCTATATCGGGGGAAGACTTGTAAATGAACTTCTCGCAAGAGGGTATCAGGTCCGGATAATAATACGGGGGAATGCTGCTCACTACCAGGAGCTCTGGCCCCAAGCGGAAGTAGTTGTTGCAGATGCCCTCAAATATGAAACCCTTCAGCACGCCCTCAATCAGATAAATACCGCGTTTTACCTCATACACTCGCTTCTTCTTGGCCGGCACCAGTTTTATGATGCAGATATACAGGCGGCACATAATTTCAGTAGGGCAGCAAAGGAAAATCATGTAAAGCGGATTATCTATCTGGGCGGGCTGGGGGATACGGAAGCATCACTGTCTGATCACCTGCGCAGCAGAATCCACGTTTCAGAGGAGTTGCAGAAAGGACCCGTTCCCGTGACAGTTCTGAGGGCTGCCACCATCATGGGATCGGGGAGCGCGTCCTATGAAATTATCAAGCACCTGGTAAAAAAAATCCCTGTTATCAATGTACCCAAATGGGCCAATACCCGATGCCAGCCAATTGCCATCCGCGATGTGATTAAGTATCTTGCAGGATGTCTGGAGACCCCGGCAACCGCAGGCAAATCGTTTGATATTGGCGGCCAGAATATCCTGACCTACCGTGAGATGCTGGAAATTTTTGCTGAAATTATCGGCAAAAAACGGGTGTTTTTCACCGGCCCCTTTTCCCGCCTGGGTTTCTACTCCTATATTGCAAGCCTCGTCACTCCGGTTCCTGCGCCCATAATCCAATCTTTGATGGAGGGGCTGAAAAATGAAGTCGTATGCAAAAACGATTCAATAAAACAGTTTATACCGTTTGCAACGTTGTCATATCGAGAAGCCATACAACGGGCATTGCAGCGGGAGGAGCAGGACAAGGTCTACACCCGGTGGTCAGATGCCTATCCAAAGG
>JAPLIX010000152.1:2073-2570 GCA_026388865.1 Pseudomonadota bacterium
AAAAGAGCGCGGCATCGCTGTTTAATTCACTCTGTAAGATCGGGGGAAAGGAAGGGTGGTTTCAGAATAACTGGCTGTGGCGGCTCAGGGGTATGATAGACCGTCTCCTGATGGGGGTCGGGTCATCGAGGGGGCGGCGCAGTGATGTAAGTCTTAAAATAAATGACGTGATAGATTTCTGGCGCGTTGAAGATATCAAGACAAACAAAAGGCTTCTGCTCAGGGCAGAAATGAAGCTGCCGGGACGGGGCTGGCTTGAATTCGAAATGGTACCGGAGAATGGAAAAAATAATTTTTCAATTACTGCCTATTACGACACTGACACCGTGTTCGGCATGCTGTATTGGTATAGTTTTCTCCCGTTTCATAACATAATTTTCAATGATTTAATTAAGCAGATTGAAAAAAGAAGCCTGTCTCCGCATGGCGGCTAGCCGGCACGAATAAGAGGTGATACATGATGATCAGCCACAGCATAATGAAGAAAAAGGGCGCAG
>JAPLIX010000152.1:2619-3751 GCA_026388865.1 Pseudomonadota bacterium
CCGGTAATGGCTTCCGCCCTTTTTCTATTGCGGGATATTTCTTAAGCTCTTACTGATACGTCGGGCACGGTCTTGGTGAGAAGGCTTGCACCGGGCCAAGTATTTCAATGATTTCGTCTTCTGAACAGATGATTACCTTCGGTGCTGCATATTCCTGTTTTTCTCTTTTCATATGGCCAATCATCCGTTCAGTATATTTTCACATTTCCCCCCTATTTCAATATTCCAAAGAGTAACCGTGGCATTGCACTTACTGGCCCGTGCATGGTTGATTTGCCACTCAGGTCAATATCTTCCAGCTTGTAGTAATAGGTCTTTCTGTTCTGCACATCAGTATCAGTAAACTCATACGATGCACCTTGAGTGGATGAGCCTTTTGCGGGGACTAGGGAATCATTTATTCTGCTGTACTTTCCGGTCTCTGATTCTGCACGGTAGATATTGAAGCCGGCATTGTCTATTTCTGCTTCTGTGTTCCATTGCAAAATAACTTTGCCTGCTTTGGGGGTGGCAGCAAAATATGAAAGTTGGATTACGGTAGCTGGAACAGTAGTAGTAGTTGTTGTTGGAATGATGGTTGTTGTTGTAGTGGGGGTGTAAAGTTTGTTTTTATACCAGACTATTTGATTATCACCCATACCTGCAACAACCACATCCAGCACTCCATCGCCATCGATGTCATTGAGAGAGATGTCCCCTGGGTAATTGATATTATTATCAAGAGAATGTTCCGTCCAAAGAGCCTGACCATTTTCCCAGCTATAGCTAAACCAAGAAACTGTGTTCTCAAATAAACCAGAAACTATTAAATCCGTCTTCCCATTTCCATCAATGTCACCTGTATACATGTCGGTGCCATCATACGTCTCTGATACAAAGTGCTTTATCCATGAACCTCCACTGTTTGCAGGCTGTTCATACCAGTAGATACCATAATCCATAAAAGTCGAAACTATCACGTCTTTCTTACCATCCCCGTTCACATCTATGGTGTTAACGTCAAAAGCCCGTACCGAGACAGGATCAATCACAGTCCTGTTGAAATTAATCAGTCCGCCTGCAGCAGTCACATCAATCCACGAGACACTTCCCACATAACCCGTCGCGCTAAATCCAGTATGTGAATTAACTA
>JAPLIX010000500.1 GCA_026388865.1 Pseudomonadota bacterium
GGAGGCTGTGATGTTTATCACCTCCCCTGAGCTGAAGGTATACCTTGCTCTGGGACACACCGATATGCGCAAGGCGATCAACGGGCTGTCCATTGTTGTAGAGCAGCTGGATCTTGATCCGTTCAGTGGGCATCTGTTTGTGTTCTGCAACCGAAGGCGCAAGATACTGAAGGTGTTGTACTGGGAGCGCAACGGATTTTGTCTGTGGCAGAAGCGGCTGGAGAAGCAGCGTTTCAAGTGGCCCAGGACAGAGGCAGAAGTCATGCAGGTGGGGCAGCGGGAACTGCGCTGGCTGCTTGACGGATTGAAGATAGCGCAGCAGAGCGCCCACCGGAAGCTTCACTACACAACGGTTTTATAAAAAAAGATATTTTCAGAGATTTATTTTGCAGCAAAACGCATAAAACCCTTGCAATTAAAGGGTGAAAGCGTTATAGTGCGTGCATGAGATTTGATGCTGCACAGCTTCCTGATACGGTAGAAGCGTTACAATCACTGGTTATTGATTTTGCAGAACTTCGGCAGAACTATGAGACAGAGATTAGCTTATTAAAGGAAGAGATCAGCATCCTGAAGCACAGACTGTTTGGAAGGAAAAGCGAGAAGCTGCCTGTTGGTACCGGGCAGCTTTTGCTTTTTAATGAAGCCGAAGCAGCCCATGCAGAAGACAGCGGGGTAGCCCCTGAAAAAATAGCAGTGCCGGGGCATGAGCGGCGCAGAGGGTGCCGCAAGCCGTTGCCGGACAACCTGCCCCGGGTAGAAGCCCTTCATGATCTAACAGAAGAGCAGAAGCAGTGCGCCTGCGGAGAGCAGAAGAGCCGGATCGGAGAAGAAGTATCCGAACAGCTTGATATCATCCCGCCAAAGATTCAGGTCATACACCATATCAGGCCCAAATATGTCTGTAAAAAGTGTGAAGGGGTAGCGGCTGATGAGCCTGCAGTAAGCATAGCGCCGATGCCCGAGCAGATGATCCCCAAAAGCATAGCAACGCCGGGGCTTCTGGCCTGGAGTTTGACGGGGAAGTTTGTGGACGCGCTGCCGTTTTACCGGATAGAGCATATCCTGAAACGCTATGGGGTGGAGGTAAGCAGGCAGACGCTGTGCTGCTGGGCGGTAAAGGTTGCCGAGCTGTGCAGGCCTCTTTTAGAGCTTATGGAGGAAGATATTCTGCAAGGGTTCCAGATTAATGCTGATGAAACAACGCTGCAGGTGTTACAGGAACCGGGCAGAGAAGCAACCACCAGGAGCTACATGTGGCTGTTCCGTGGCGGGACCGGGCAACGGCCGGTTATAATCTATCAGTATCATGAAACCCGCAGCGGTCAGGTGGCAAAGGAATTTCTCAAGAATTATGCAGGCTATGTGCAGACCGACGGGTATCTTGGGTATGACTTTCTTGAACAGATTGAAGGTATTACCCATTTGGGATGCTGGGCGCATGTGCGGCGCAAGTTTGTCGAAGTAGTAAATGCCGTGGGGAAGGACAAAGACGGAAAGAAGAAAACCGGCAGCGGAGAGGTGGCGCTTGATTATATCGGCAAGCTGTATCTGATTGAAAAAGAGTGTGCAGAGCGTAAGCTTTCCTTTGAACAGATTGCCCGGGAGCGCCAGATCAGGGCTGGACCGATACTTGAGCAGTTCAAGGCATGGCTTGATAAACGAAGTCCGCAAGTACCACCCGGCAGCACCGTGGGCAAGGCCATAAGCTACACGCTGGGCCAGTGGGAAAGGCTTACCGTGCATCTGCGGGACGGCAGGTTGCGGCCTGACAACAACCTGGCAGAAAATGCCATTAGACCATTTGTGCTGGGGCGGAAGAACTGGCTGTTTGCGGCAACCCCGGATGGCGCTCATGCCAGTGCAGCCATCTACAGTATTATAGAAACTGCCAAGGCAAACGGACTGGAGCCGTACTGGTATCTGCGGTATTTGTTTGAGCGCCTGCCCAAAGCTAAAACGACCGAGGAGTACAAGGCGCTGCTGCCCCACTGTGTTGACAGGAGTCAAATCAACAGACCATAACCATCCGGCATCATAAAAGCAGAAAAGCCCGGCTGTGAGTTTTACCTCATGTGCCGGGCTTTTTTTATTAACAAGTTGGGGGTGTGTTTATGGAGCGCTTACGGTTACCGGAACAATCCTGCCGTCCTCAACAATAACGGGCAAAGGCCCTTCTCCATATAAACGTATCAGTTCATAAAATCCCGCTTCATTCCTGCCTATGTCCACCTCTTTGTAGTCAATGCCTTTTTCATTAAAATACTGTTTTATAACGCTGCAGTAGGTATCTGGGGACGTCGTATAAATTTTTCTTTTTCTGCACATATCACCCTCCCATGAAA
>JAPLIX010000233.1 GCA_026388865.1 Pseudomonadota bacterium
CTCCCAGATAGAAGCTGAAGCCCATCTTTTCCATTTGCTTCCTGAGCAATGCCGCTCCTTCTACATCCATCTGCCGCGGCAGCAGCCTGGTCATGAATTCCACAACGCAGACCTCGATGCCAAGTTTTCGCAAACCATTGCCGGCCTCAAGGCCCAGCAATCCGCCCCCGATGAGCACCATTTTCTTTGCCCGCTGCGCCCGCTCCTTAATTGCATTGGCATCATCAAGCGTGCGCAAGCTGAATACACCGTCAGCCGGGACTCCCTTTATCGGCGGCACAAAAGAACAGCCGCCGGTTGCCAGCAGGAGTTTGTCATATTGAAATGTTCTCCCGTCTTTGGCGCTTATTGTTTTCTTGGCCGGGTCCACAGCGGTAATATCTGTTGCCGGATGCAGGGTAATATTGTTTTGTTTGTACCAAGCCTCATTGTGGATGGTTATATTCTGGAGCTGTTTTTCTCCAGCAAGGTATTCAGGGAGAGCGGGAATATAATAAAAGTAATGCTTCTCCCGGGTAAACATGAGGATGGTGCCATCCCGGTCGCTCTTGCGGATGTTTTCAGCAGCGGTATTTGCGGCGATGCCGTTTCCGATAATAAGATATTTTGTCATAGGTACTCCCTTCCGTGTTTGCAGTATTTTCAAAATTAACCACAGAGAACGCAGAGAAAATTGTTTTTTCAAGAAGTTAACAAAAAAGTCTGTTAACCCTCTCTGTGTCCTCTAAATTATTATTTTTTTCTGTACATTATAAACAACACACTACCTTTTTTTTCACCCGCGCTCAAAAGCTTTCGTATCACTACCCCTTCTATGCTGAAGAACAGCGGCGAGTGTTTCATTACCGTTCATTCTTCTGGAGACCACGGAGAATTTCTCAGCGTCCCCTGTGATTTCATGTTCATAAATCTTTTGACAGTACCGTGTTTTCGCATATGGTTACTATTAAACCACAGAGGACCCGGAGATCATGTAGTCTTCGCTTGCTCTGCTGTTATCCGATTACTACTGCACTGCCCAGTTCAAATGCTTCCTTGAGCGCCGTGGGATGCTGCCTGATAGCTCCCCTGGCATCAATCTGCTTATACAGGAGAGAGCCTGCGAACTCCATGTCAAGTGCGTCAAAAAAATAGCGCACGGTGAGCAGCATGCAGTCAAATATCTTTTGTCCCTTGGTCGCGCCCACGCTGATCAGATAACCTTTTCCCTTTGCTCCCCGCACTGAACTCAGCGGCCTGTTGAGCAGGTACTTACCGGCCCAGAAGCACTGGCTCCGGTCAATGAGCGCTTTCGTCTGCGCGTTGGGGCCGTAAAAAAAGACCGGCGCTGCAAGGCAGAGAATATCTGATTTCTGCAACTGAGTATAAATCATATCCATATCATCTTGCAGCACACATACCCCTGTTTCATTACAGCCGCCGCATTCAATGCATGGTGCAAAGTGGTAATTCCTGAGAACTATCTCCGTCACTGCGCCGCCTGATTCCCGTGCACCTCTGACAAATTCAGCAAGAAGCAGGTCGGTATTTCCTCCCTCACGGGGACTACCGTAAATAGCGGTAATATTCATGCAGTATCCTTGTGAGTTTTTTTATGTATCAGGATGGAACAAAGGTATGATTGCTAATTAATATAACAAGGTTTGCTCTTTATCAACAGTAATAATATATAACACAGAAAACCATTTGTGCCAGTCCTGGACAATGTTTCTGTGACATTTTATCTTTACATTTGTAGATATAATAAATTTCTGCTATTGTTTATCAATTAACCCTTTGCGGATTAAGAGACTTATTCTGTGTTTAAAAATATAATTTAAAATCTGCAACTCATGAAATCAGGAATATTATTATTTTTTCCATCGTTAGTCCCTGAGTTCCAGATTGAATTTACAAAAGGAATCTATCTAGATGGATCAGGTAATTGTCAGATTTGCACCATCCCCTACCGGCTATCTGCACATCGGCGGCGCGCGTACGGCCCTCTACAACTGGCTCTTTGCGAAAAAACATAACGGCAAATTCATCCTGCGCATCGAAGACACTGACCTGGAGCGGTCAACCGATGAGTCAATCAGGGGCATTCTTGACGGGCTTCAATGGCTTGGGATTACCTGGGATGAGGGGCCGAATTTCCAGACCCAGCGCCTTCCGCAGCACAAGGAAGCTGCCCAGAAGCTGCTTGAGACCGGCTTTGCCTATAAATGCTTCTGCACCAAAGAAACGCTTGAAGCAAAGAGAGTCAAGGCCCAGCAGGAAAAATCAGATTACCGCTATGACGGCACCTGCCGGAA
>JAPLIX010000534.1 GCA_026388865.1 Pseudomonadota bacterium
GCGTTATCGGCAATGGTGTGGTGCTTGATATCGAAACCCTTATGGCTGAGATGCAGGAAGTAAAGTCCCGGGGGTATTTTCCGGACGACGCTGCGCTGCTTATCAGTGAAGAAACAAATCTTATCATGCCCTACCACAAGCGCATCGATGTTGCCCGTGAATCTCTAAAGGGGAAAGACAAAATCGGCACCACCGGCAGAGGCATCGGCCCTGCCTATGAGGATAAAGCAGCGCGCCGCGGTATCAGGGTGGTGGATATTTTTGATGATGAGGCGCTGCGCTATAAAATAAAATCAAACCTTGAAGAGAAAAACTGGTATTTGCGTGAATACCTGAAAGAAACAACTTTCGATGCTGAAGAGATAATCAGTCAGATTACCGGGTATCGCTCAAGCATTAAACAGTATGTTGTCAACACCTCCCTGTTCCTGAGCAACGCTTTGAAACAGGGTAAAAAAGTCCTCTTTGAAGGTGCGCAGGGTTCAATGCTTGATGTTGATCATGGCACCTATCCCTTTGTTACCTCGTCAAATACTGTTGCCGGTCAGGCAGCCATAGGCAGCGGCGTCGGGCCTAACTGTCTTGATACCATTATCGGCATCTCTAAGGCCTATACAACCAGGGTTGGCAGCGGCCCCTTCCCTACCGAGCTTAACGATGAGATGGGCAGTTATCTCCGTGAGCAGGGCGGTGAGTACGGCGCAACAACCGGCCGGCCGCGGCGCTGCGGCTGGTTTGATTCAGTGGTTGCCCGTCATTCCATACGGGTAAACGGCATGACGAGTTTTGCCCTGACCAAGCTTGATGTGCTGAGCGGACTGAAGACCATAAAGGTTTGCACGGGATACAGGTACAAAAATTCGCTTTTAACTGAAATGCCGGCAAACTTTAATGTGCTGGAAAACTGTGAGCCGGTTTATGATGAAGTTCCTGGATGGAGCGAGAATATCAACACGATAAAAAAGGTGGCAGATTTACCGAAGGCAGCACAGGATTACATCAGGTACATAGAAAAACAGACTGAAATACCCGTGACCATCCTTTCACTCGGTCATCGCCGCAATGAGGCAATAATACTGAAAAATCCGTTTCATTGATATGACAGTATATTTATCTCCTGCTGATAAATTACTGTTTGTAAATTTGTAAAACTTTTGTAATAATTAAAACTGACAATTAAAATACAGTGAGCCGCTAGCTCAGTTGGTAGAGCAACGGACTTTTAATCCGTAGGTCGTGGGTTCGAGCCCCGCGCGGCTCAACAGAAAAATTAAGCACTTAGTCCCGAAGTGTTTCGGGATTAAGTGCTTTTTTCTTGTGCTACCCTATTGATACCCTTTTTCCAATAAAAAATGCTCCCAGCATAAAGCCGGGAATCTACAACATAGGACCTTCCCCAACCTATTCTCACCTTGCCAAAACCTGCCAAGATTGCAATTGACAGCATCCAACCATCAATGAGATAATCTTTCTCAATTAAAAAGAGGTCGTCCTATGTTTGGGAATATCAAAGGGGTAAAAAAAATAGTGCGCTGACCCCTTTTCCCACCTTCCCGCACCGTAAGATGTTTTTGGATCGATTGGCCTAACCCCATCTTCCGGCCCAGATCCAGATATACCGGCAACCCTCCCAATCCCGTCATCCCGGTTGCCTGCTTCTCTTCTTCGTACTTGAATGGTAAGAGTCCTAGTGCCATAATTGCTTCACCTCGTTGGTGATATGTTTGTTTGTCCAAACACATTATATCTTCCCTGTTATAAGGGGCCAACGAGTTTTTTCTTTTTTTTGATGGTGAATCAGGGGTCATTTTACAATACTTTAGAAAGGGATAGGGGAAGCTGGTAGTCCGCGAGTGCAAAGACAATAGATAAATGGTCATTGCATAGAGCCCTAAATATGCCCGTAGGGCGTTGAGTTATCCGGAAACTTTAGAATAACTTGTTGGGTAAGAAAGGAGAAACGTCCAAAATGAATTTTAAACCAATCGATGAGACGTCGCTTCGGCATTTATTTTCAACAGCATATGCTCAAGAAGTACTGCAGCTTTCCTATTTCGGCCCCGTACTTAGTAGCGCAGGGTATATAGAATCTAGTCCAGACTGCATAATCTTGGACATGAGAGCGCATCCTTTCAAACCTCTTCGGTGCGAGTTCAAGTACATTCCACAGGGGAAAGACGACTTCGCACACAATGGAAGCTTCGACGTCGCTATCCTATGGTCTCTCCCTACAGGGCATTCAAAATCGCAGCTTATAAGTGAGTTACTACACCAAAACGGCTGTGCCGAGATAATCGTATTGGAAGAAATGAAAGCTTTTCGTGATTTACCCACATATACCATTGACGCCTTATCAAGGATAGGGAGCAACGATATTATAAGAAAGCTTGCACTTAAGAGGGAGTTTCCGTCAGTGTTTGCATTGTGCATAGCTGCACGACTTTATCCAGATAAGTTCCAACTGGATAGTATGGTGAAACTCCTCAACAGCCGGTTCCCATCTGTTAAGAAAATGCATCCACAAGGTCGAGCGAATGTGGTATCGTCTTTCATTCAGACTAAGCCGCCTCTCTTAACTCTAATGCACGGAAAATCTTACCGTTGGACCAGCGAGATGGACAGCATGAGTGCATCGGCTGAACTGACAGAACTGATTAAAGCAAATTTCGGGGAGAACCCACCGACGAGTGACGACTTGGACATGGTTCGCAGTTAACCTTCTTAGAGAATTTTACCCAACCAATCAATACACCGGACGCTCGTTCCTCGCGCCGGTGATCTTTACGTTGGGCAAGAAGACTTGCAAAGGAAAAGCAATGACCTGGTTGAAGAGATTGTTTGGCGGTCGTGCAAAACCAGACTCGAAAGGTGAAGGAGGGGTTGGGCAGCGGAGCCACATGAATCCAGAGAACACATTCGGAGTAGGACAAGGGGTGGCTGGGGTCGCGTCTACACTCTTGACAGTTTAATTTGTCAATTGTGTAGACCTGACCCTGTTGCTTACCCTTGACTGCTTTTATACGTTGAAATATAGTTGGCTTGAATTCAAGGAAGGGGTGGGTATGTTTGAAGACAGAAAGAGTGATAATATCCTGTTCAGATTAAAATAAAAATTTATCACCCTTGGCTGTAGTGCTTTTAAATTTAATTATAATAGGTGAATTTCAATGGAAGATGATAAGAAAGACGATAAGAATGGAATGAAAGGTTTTAAAATTACTGATACGTTTGGGTTTAAGGAAGTTAGTGCTCCATTATATTTAGATTTAAATCAAAATAAATTTAGTACAAAAATATCAACCCCGTCCGAGCTTATTTACCCTTCTGTTAATTATGGAATGTTAGATTTTAATAATTTATCCGCATCACCAAGTTTAAACAAACAAATTGAGTTAGAGAAAACAATCAATTCTTTGAAAGAGGAGCTTAGTGGTAAAATATTAGAATTAAAAGATTTAGAAAAAAATGATGAAAAGAATAAAGAGAAAATAAAAAGTTTAGAGGCAACACATGAAGAGTTAGTTAAAAAGGAAGAATTGAGATATTTACTAACCAGAGTTAATGAAAAGGCGAAAACAAAACTATTAGAGTCCGATGATTTTAAAAAGCTATTTGATGACAATAAAATATGTGATGTCGTGGTGATGGCTATTGATATTAGAAGGTCAACAGACTTGATGTTAAAAGCAAAAACGCCTACCCATTATGCGGAGTTCATTACTTCTCTATGTAAAAAATTAACTGATATAATA
>JAPLIX010000084.1 GCA_026388865.1 Pseudomonadota bacterium
GCTGTTGCCGCGTTCGGCATCGGCAACATGGTGCAGGCAAACTCCATCCCATCTCTCGTCAATGAGACCATGCATATCTCGCCGTGGATTTCCGGCGCCGTCATGACCGCGTTGACCGCGTTTGTAATCCTCGGCGGCATCAAGTCCATTGCCCGCGTGTGCGAAAAGCTGGTCCCGTTCATGGCGGTGTTTTATGTGCTCGGCTGCGCCATCATACTGTTTATGCGGGCCGAAACCATTCCCGAAACATGCATGCTGATTTTTAATACTGCATTCACCGGCACTGCGGCAGTCGGCGGATTCATCGGGGCAGGCATGAGGGAGGCGATGCGCTACGGCGTTGCCCGCGGCCCCTTCTCCAATGAATCAGGGCTGGGGAGCGCGCCCATTGTGGCTGCTGCTGCGCAGACCACCAATCCGGTGCGCCAGGCCCTGGTCTCCTCCACCGGCACTTTCTGGGACACGGTGGTGGTGTGCGCCATGACCGGGCTGGTGGTGGTCAATTCCGGCGCGTGGACCAAAGGGCTGAACGGCGCGTCTCTCACGAAAGCCGCTTTTGCTGACCTTCCCGTGGTCGGGCCGATCGTTCTTACGGTAGGGCTTCTGACCTTTGTCTTTTCAACAATTCTTGGCTGGTCATACTACGGAGAGAAAGCCTGTGAGTACCTGCTGGGGAAAAAATCAATTTTTCCCTACCGCGTGCTTTGGGTGGTGTTTGTCATGGTCGGCTCGGTCTTGTCCCTGCCGTGTGTCTGGTGCTTTGCAGACATTGCCAACGGGCTGATGGCAGTCCCGAATCTGATATCGCTGCTTGCGCTGAACAGCGTAATTGTCTCTGAGACGCGGAAGTATCTGTGGGATGAAATACTAAAAACATAATAAACAAAAAAGCTGATTATATTTTGAAATTTATAGATAACCTTGATACCGGCCTTCTGCCCATCCTCTTTACCGTGCTTCTCCTTGCCTTCGGCATGAGCTTTGTCGCGCCCCTCATTCCCCTCATTATCCGCGATACCGGCGCCTCCGCCGCCACCATCGGCCAGATTGCATCCGTCTACTTTCTCTCTTTCACCCTGTTCACCCCGCTCATGGGGAAATTTGTCGACAAGCTGGGCTCAAAAAAGATTATCCTCTCCGGTCTTTTTATCTATGCCCTGTGTGTCTTTGCCATGATATTTGCCAACAGTGCCTGGTATTTTTACCTCATCAGGATCTTCCAGGGAGTAGGCACCGCGTGCCTCTTCGCGCCCACTGAATCGGCCATCAATGTGCTTTCAACGCCTGAGCGCAGGTCTTCGAACATGGGGCTCTATGGCGTGGTGTTTGCCGTGGGCTTTGCCCTGGGTCCTGGTGTCGGCACATACCTTTTTGCCTATAACCACGCAGTCCCGTTTATTTTCGGCACTGCCTTCAGCCTGGCCGGTCTGCTCGTTATGCTCAGGTACTATATCGATGTGCCCATACCCATCAAGACTACTGACATCAGGCTGCGTGAATTCTTGAATATATTGCGGGTCCCGCTCCTTGCCGGGCTTTGCTATGCTGTGGTGGAGGCATCAATCGGCAGCTTCTTTTCTCTCTACCTTGACAACCTTGGCTTTAAGGGCGCTTCTTTAGGTATGGCTTTTACCGTGTTTGCCGTCGGCGGTATTGTTTCCCCGTTTCCTGCCGGTAAAGCCGCAGACCGTTTCGGCAAGCTTCCCTCCCTCTATGTGCTGGGGGCAATTCTTGCAGCGACCACCTTCTCTTTTACCATTACCGCAAACTATTTTATTATACTTTTTCTCTGTTTCAGCGTTGGTGTTGTTGCCGGCGGGCTCTATCCCATAGCGCTTGCCTTAATCGGGGATCTCATTCCGCCGCAGCAGATGGGCACCGCTAATTCCACCTTCAGCTTTCTTTACGGCGTGGGGTCGGTTGCCGGGCCGGTCTGCACCGGATGGGTGGCGCGTCTCTGCGGCATGAACTATCTTTTTTATCCCATGACCGCAGCCTCCCTGCTTTTTGTTTTCATTACTATTATGGAAGCTAAAAATAGCCGGGCCCCCCGGGAAATTTAAACATCCTGAAAACCATTGACAAAAACAGTTAAATATGGTTTTAAATATAATTACATTCACAAAGACCGGTAATACGGGTTTAGAACTATATTAACCTTTAAATATTGAAACGGAGATAGTGCATTGAAACAGACATTCCAGCCAAGCAACTTAAAAAGGAAAAGAACTCACGGCTTCCTTGAGCGCATGAGTACCAAAGCCGGA
>JAPLIX010000170.1:0-3802 GCA_026388865.1 Pseudomonadota bacterium
AATGAATAGCGAATATTAAAGATACAACCGCCCAGCCCGCCAAAGCCCCGCGTAAAATCTCCCAGATAGCCGATGGTGCGAGTGAGGATATCGCTCTGATGGGGAGTGACAAATAACAGTACCAGGTCAGGGTCATCAACACCAGCTAAAGGCCCGATCACGATGCCTGAACCATCAATATGCGGGTGTTCGAAAAATCCATCCACCTGGTCGTAATATGACACGAGGGTTGCTGAGTCCTTGTGCATGGGATAGTTTTGATTCTGCTCTATCATGTATTCAAGATACTTGTCGCGGGATAGATTTTCGCAGGTACCGGTTGCAGTTAGGGATTCAAAGCAGCCCATATTCTCTTTAATGACGTAGCGGACAAATCCTTCTTTGAGCACTTCACCCATCAGCGCGCACATACCCGGCAGCGCCTGGCCTTCATATTGAGTAATCCCAGACGGAGCCTGCTTTACGGCTTTAATGGCAATAACCTCTTTTTTGACCTTCAGATCCTCTTTCAGTGTCTTGACAATTTCTTCTTTAGTCATGGGGCCTCCTCGCAGGGCTACTTTCCTTGATATAGCGTAGAGTGCTTTTTATGTTCCTGCCAGTTATTCAAATAAATCTTCGTAAGTTCTTTTGACTTCAATATCAGCAGGTTCTCAGCGTTCTTTTTTTCCGCTGCTTTAGTGAAATTGAAGCTCCCCGTGATTACCGTTTCCTTATCAATGATGATAATCTTGTTATGAGCAATTGCATGCTCTGCATCTATGTATGTAGGGATTCCCATGTGCGCAGTAAAATCACCAGCGCTGTATTTGGCTGTTTTGTTTGACTTGTCCAAAATAATCTCGACATGGGCAATTGGCTTGGAAGTGAATGAATATGCCTGAATGAGGATTAACCCTTTGTCAGAAAACAAGACTTTTAATCGTATCCCTCGATAACCCCTACCGTTTCTTAGTCTCCAGAAAGAAAAATATCAAAAGATAATCTAAACCTTTGATATCTGCCTATTTCCTTACCCCAAAGTCTCACACGGGAAAACGAGCATCCCCCTCCATAGGCAGTGTTACTCTCTGATTTTTATTAACCCCTATAAAAAATTGCCGATAAGTATATTAAGGCTCCGGTTGGGGGCCGTATCCCCCACAAATAAAACCATCAAACTGTTGCCCGGTTAGAGCCTGCCGGGCGTTTTTATTTATGGTTCCCCGATGGAATTTAGAGCTTAATTATGAACGGAGCTATTATAAGAGTCAAACACACCAGTATTAGAATTGTGAAATTTTCAATGAAATATGGAATTACGCACAAGCCAATACCAGATACTAACGGGATTACCTTAGCCTGTCTTTTCCCATAGACAAAATATGCAAGACCAAAGCATCCGGCAAAGATACCAATCACTAATGCTGTAGAATTCACTGTACCCACTCTCTGCACTTAAGAACTACATCTCCCCGCTCAAAGCAAACTATCGTTTTACTATTGTGCCCCACCCATGCCGGGTATGCCTGAGTGCTGTATCTCATTTTCAAAACAGGTGTCTACTGTCGCAAGCTCCTCCGGAGTGAGCATTTCAACGATGGAACTGTTCAGAGCAAAGCGGCTTTGGATGCCTGCCTGCACATTAGCTTGCATCTGCGTAATAATTGCATTCTGAGCAGCTGTAAGCGCACTCTGATCCAGCGGTGATGCTGTCAACGCCTTGGCATAATTGGTAAAAAGTGTTTTCATCGTTGCCTGATTACTCTCCCAAGACTGCTTGTTTGACTCCCGATTTTTCTGAACCAGGGTATTTATGGCATTTTTAGTTTCAGCTGATAGATTAAGTTTGTCAATACACTTCAACAATGGTGCCCGATGCATCATGCCCAGTCCGTGCATCCCAAGACCGCCCTTTGCTATCGAGAATCCTGCGCCAATGGTCAGCAGTAAAGCTGCTATTACTGCAGTTATGGTTAGCATTTTATTCCTTTTCATTGCTTTCTCCTTGTTGAAATTTAAAATAATGGTTTTTCAGCTTGCCGCCCTGTTTTTTGCGGCTACCTTACCTCCAGGGATGAAACTGAGCCATAATTTTAATATACCGCCCTTCGCTACAGCTGAACTTCCGGTATATGTCTTCATAGTTATTATAGCATATTTCAATTTTCAGCCCTTATCTATTTAGATACGAAAAACTGGCAAAAGGTTACAGAATAATTCTCTTAAAAAACATCCATATCGGGATAAGATAAAAAAGCCCCTTGAGGTCGAAAGGATTGGGAAAATCACATGACTATTAAAAAACAAAAAAAATTAAAATTTTTTAATTCTAATTTAATATCTCATTAAGAATGACTGTGATAAAATAATAACTGTTTGATTATGTGTTATTGAAAAATATAAAATTGATGTAACCTTTGTATCTTGGACTGGGTTTAATTAAGAGAAGGAGGTGCACCATGAATAAGATAATTATACTTTTATCCCTCGTGGTATTAATGACTGCCTGTGCAGGCATGGATCACGGATTTGGGATAGTCGGTAGCGCTGTCGGGGCAGGCATTGCTGCAGCAACCCATGGAAGTGTAGGCGCTGGTGCTGGAATTGGTGCCGCAGCTGGTGCTCTTTTAGGTGCTGCGGGGACTCCTCCTCCACCTGGGCAATATGCTAGTGCTCCTGCACCATATCCTTATTACGGATATCCCCCTCCACCTGTTGCTTACTACAGCTATGGCCCCCCGGTCTTTTTCCCACCTATTGTTATTGGTGGGTACTACGGTGGGCGTGGATATTACGGTGGGCATGGATATTACGGTGGGCATGGATATTACGGTGGGCATGGATATTACGGTGGACGTGGATATTATGGTGGGGGGTATCATGGAGGGCATCATTGATAGGTGATCAACTCTGTTAATGTTGGTAAAAAATAGGAGCGGAACAATTACTTGTGGTTGGGTGAGGGAGAATATCAAAAAATGAGAATTTATTTATAGGTATTAGATTCAACTATTTAAATGCTTTGTTTTCCGGCATAACTGGACATACTAAAAGAGGCATTAGAGAAGATATTATCCTTTCCCTAATGCCTCTTTCTTTATGATACTTGAGATGCGATTTCTATATCCTGCTTATTTCCCCACCCCATAAATCAGACCCGTTGTAAAACTACCCTTCTGAGTTTCCATGTGCCTGCTTCCCTCATATCATGAGACTGCTTTATTCGTAAAAGCTCATCTGATAGTTCTTTTCTTTCTTTTGCATTGATATTATCAAGCACGTATTGTTCCTGCTCCCAGATGGTTACAGTATTCGGGTAAAACCACGTTGCTGCCTGATAGTTTGTAATTGGGATGGAAATGCATTCGTTACATAAAACATCAGCATCATAAACACCATCCACTACTGTTTTCCCTATATATAAAACCGCATCTTGTGATGCAACCAAGCCAATATTTATTGCTAAATATCTTTGAAAAACCGGATTATCGGTTTCAATATCCTCCAATTCTTCAATAATCAATTTACCCTTATTCGGTAGTTCTTCTACCCATCTGTTTACCAGTTCTACAACATCTAACAGGTGGCTGAGCAGGAAACGGGCATACATCACATCTGCATGTACTGGCAAAGGAGTTTTAGTCACATCATGGTTAATAAAGGTGCAGTGTTTGAACGTTTCTGCTGCCATTTTGAGAAAATTAGAAGCGCTGTCGATACCATAAACATTTGAGCAGTCTGTTGCTTCATAAAGCATGTTGGTTGTAAAACCAGGCCCGCATCCCAAGTCGATCGCTGACTCAACAGGCTCTGTTACATA
>JAPLIX010000170.1:3824-8613 GCA_026388865.1 Pseudomonadota bacterium
ATAATTCAGCTATTTGTTCCAAACGAAAAGCGGATGCTTCACTTGTGCCAAAAGTATATTTCATGTTTTAGACTCGCTACTATTTATGTGAAGAAAAAAGCAGGGACATTGCTGCCCCTGCCTCGTATAATAATTGAATTTGATATCCTGCCTATCCCCCTATCTCATAAGTCCATCTCGGTGTTGCATTCACTGCTTCACCTTTTCCCTGATAACTGGCATTAATGAATCCAACATCCTGCGGGCGCTTGCCCTGGCCGTATCGTTTTTCTGAAGAACTTCTGAAACTGCAGGAGAAAGCTCATAATAAGTCTTAATCGTCTGGCGGCCCGTTGCAGACTTGCTCAATACCTTATCTCGATATTCACGCAGCAACTCGGTTTCCTCGCTACCCTTGCCGTAAATTGCTTCTGCTGCGCATTGGTGAGCAGGGACAGTTGTAGTGGTTGTAGATGGAGTAGTTGTGGTGTTTGTTGATGGAACAGTAGTAGTCGATGATGTCGCACACACCGCTGTAGGATATCCATCCCACATAGGAGTTGTAAACCCTGTGCTTCCGGCAGTATAGCAAACGGTAAAATTACTTGCGCAGTCATCAAAAACATACTGCCCCATTGAAGGCGCATTTCCATAAAAATATGCTTTGGTCAAACCGGTGCAAGCAGCAAACGCCCAAATCCCAATGATCGTAACGCTATCGGGGATGGTCACGCTGGTCAAACGAGTGCAACCTCCAAACGCCCTAGCCTCAATGCTTAAGAAGAACAAAGGGGTCAGGTCTACACTCTTGACAGTTTGAGCCGCCCCTTTATCTCCTCAATCATGACTCGCAGCTTTTTGTCTTTTTCCAAGGTCATTGCAACACGGCGACTTGACTGCGACACCCCTGATTCTCCCACATTGAAATATTCACCAACTTCTTTAAGCTGTTTCCCCGTGTATCGATGGCATAAATACAGCTTTACCCTTTTTGATAATGCCGGTTCATCTCCCAGCATCCTTTCTACCTCAGCTGCAATATGCTCGATTGCCGGATTCTCTGTCAATTTCTTCAATGCAGGAACATTCCGGTCTGCCCGCTTTCCGTGCAAATATTTTTCTTTTATCTGACTGACAAAATCATCATTGCCCAAAATCGTTGAGCCAACCACATCCTTCAGAGGATTCTCATAAACCTGTTCTGCCAGTGACTCAACAAATTGTCGATACGCCTTTTTAGCTTTGCTGATACTGCGATTAAAGTAGCTCAAGATAAATCCCGCGTGCAGCCATTTGGGGTCACTATCCATGTTGATATAATGCCGGTAACTTGACCAGAGATACTCTTCAGGCCTCTTAACGATCCCCGCACGCACCGGATTTAAATGAATATAGCGTGAAAGCTCCTGTGCGTATGCATCCATGTCAACTAAAAGCGCCTTATACCTTCCCTGCAACAGGTGGCCGATTCGCTGTTTTTTTACATTATAATAGGTTGTATATGCGCCATTTATATGGCGCATTATCCGTGAAAGATTTCCCATGGGTGTTTGCAGCAGCAGATGATAATGATTGTTCATGAGGCAATACGCATGAATGACTGCGTTATATCGTTCTGCGGCTGATTCCAGATACGATAAAAACTGCTCCCGGTCCTTACGGGTTTTAAATATATCCTTCCGTTCATTACCCCGGGAGGTTATATGATAAAATGCATCTGAGTATTCTATTCTTAGCGGGCGGGCCATGCGTATTCTGCCTTAAAAGCCTTTACTTTATGTTAGTGTATTATTAATTTTGACAGAACCATATCTCAATTACGCCTAACTGTCAAGAGTGTAGACCTGACCCCTTATGCTACTCGTAGGTTCCTCCTTTATCCACATAAGCCCGGTCAGTTTGTCGGTCACTGTGCCGTTACCATGGTCGGTAAACCGTGGGTTAGGCCAGTCCACACCTGCCTGAATTTCTCCATCATCACCGGAATAATAGCTTGTTGTCTGGCCGGTCTTTGGGAGCTGAATAGTTCCAGCCATCACATGATTGAATAGAAATAAAGATAGTAATAGTATCGCTGCAATTAGAAAAGAACTGGAAAGTTTATCTGTTCTCATGGATGTCTCCTCTCGTTCAAAACAAAAAAGCCCTCACCAGCAACAATTGCTGATTGAGAGCTTATCCTTCAACTGCTATATAAATTTCCCGCCTCTTTCATTTTAATCACCTTTGTTTCCCCTTCATAGGTTTTGCCTATGACTTCAACTAAGCGAGAAACTTACGAAGTTGCCCTTATTATAAGCTTGTGGCAATTACACTGTCAATTTATTAAACTGATAAAAGGAAAAAGCTAACGCATTGACAATGGCTCCCGGCACACAGTACAATGAACCCAAAAACAGGATAGTTTCATGGAACAGACATCCCCTGAAATTACAGCTCAACTTGCGCAGCTGCCGAAGCTGCCCGGCGTGTACCTGATGAAGGACCGCGGCGGCTTGGTCCTGTACGTGGGCAAGGCAAAGAACCTGAAAAACCGCGTCAGGTCCTATTTTCAGCGCCTCCAGGATCAGCGCCAGAAAGTCCAGGTCCTGGTTGGAAAGATTGCCGGCATTGACACCATTGTCACCCCGAGCGAAAAAGAAGCCCTCATCCTGGAAAACACCCTCATTAAGAAGTACCGGCCCCGCTTTAACGTGACCTACCGGGATGATAAAAATTATCCCTATCTGCGGCTCTCGCTCGATGAAGCATACCCGGCCCTCACCATCGCCCGTCAGGCAAAGCCTGGCGGAGCCCGCTATTTCGGCCCGTTTGCCTCTGCCCAGGCGGTACGGGAGACGCTCAAGCTCATCAACCTGATATTCCCCCTGCGCAAATGCCATGGCCGGCGCCTGGAGAAGAAGCGGCCCTGCATCTACTACCAGCTGGGTCAGTGCCCTGCTCCCTGCTGCTGCCAGGTTGACCCCGAAGAATATAAAAAAACCGTCCACGACGTGCAGCTTTTTCTTCAGGGCCGCAGCCGGGAGGTTTTAGCCTCTTTAAAGAAAAAAATGGAGCTTGAGTCCCAGTCCCTGCACTTTGAACAGGCCGCCCGCACCCGTGACCGCATCCAGGCCCTAAAAAAAACCCTGGAGAAGCAGGCCATGGTGAGCCTTGATTTCATTGACCGGGACGTTTTTTCTTTCTACCGGGAAGGGGAGCGAATGGAGGTGGTGGTGCTGTTTGTTCGCAGCGGCAGGCTGAGCGGCACCCGCAGCTTCAGCTTGCGCAACCTCACCCTGAGCGATGCCGAGGCCCTCTCCTCATTCCTTACCCAGTACTATGATCAGGGAAAGTGTATTCCCCCTGAGGTGATCATTCCCCTGCAGCTCCCGGACCGGGAGCTGCTTATTGAATGGCTTAAGGAAACCAGGGGGGAGCCGGTAAAAATAACAGTGCCGCTGCAGGGCCCCCGCTATGAGCTTTTGAAAATGGCTGCACAAAATGCCGAAATTCTCTTTCGTCGGGAGTACCTTGCGCAGCCGGACGATGTTCTGGCTGCGCTGCAGGAGAAGTTAGGCCTGAAGCGCTACCCGCGCCGTATTGCCTGCTTTGATATATCAAATATTATGGGCACCTCTGCCGTGGGCTCTGCGGTGCTGTTTCTGGACGGCCGGCCGGCCAGGCACGAATACCGGCGGTTCCGCATCAAGACCGTGCAGCAGGCAGATGACTATGCCATGATGTATGAAGTGCTCTCCCGGTATCTCAGCCGGGCTCAAAGAGAGGAAACGCTCCCTGACCTGATCATGGTTGACGGCGGCAAAGGGCAGCTCGGCGTTCTCATCAGGGCGCTGGAGGAGAACCGTATCGTCAGCGTTGATGCCATCTCGCTGGCAAAGGCCAAAAACCGGGGTAAACAGCCTGCCGCTACTAATATGGAAGAAGAGAAGATCTGCCTGCCGAACCGTAAAAACCCCCTGATTCTTTCCCGCCAGTCCCCGCTGCTGCTGCTCCTGCAGCGGATTCGTAATGAAGCACACCGCTTTGCCATCACCTACCACCACCAGCTGAAAGCAAAAAAGGACCTTACGTCTTCCCTCCAGTCTATCGCAGGCATCGGCGCCAAAACAGCACAGAAGCTGCTGCGCCATTTCGGCAGCATCGAGCATATGCTGGAAGCCCTGCCGGAGGAACTTTCACAGCTTCCCTTCCTGAATAAAAAAACCGCGCTGCTGGTGTATGATTTTTTCCATGGGGAGAAAAACGGGGGTCTACCTTCGCGCCCGCCCGGCTGAGATCTCAGCGCGGGGCACTTCCCACCTGGTGCTGATCAGCAGTTTATAGAAGGCGTGTGACTGAGAGATGATAACGTTGGTGTGCGCCTGCAGCTCTTCAACTATCTCCTCTTTGACTGCCGGGGCGGTAACCTTTTGTATCTGCTCTAACCGGACTGTCACAAAGGAGAGATAGTCAAGCATCTTGGTGGTAATGACTTCCCTGAGCGGGTCGATTTCTGCGATCTGGATGTTGGAGGAAATTTCATCAAGCGCGGCTATTTTCTGCTGGGCATCCGAACCGCTGCCGGCATCAAGATCAAGGCTCCCGTGCTTTTCTTCGATAATAACCCGCTTCAGGCTGTGCAGCTTCTTGAGGAATACCGATATTGCCTGCAGCCGCGTCTGAATTCGATGCAAGAGCTTATCATCAGTGAGCTGCCGCTCGCGGAGCAGTTTCAGATCCTTGCCGATCTTCTTGAGCGGGTTGTGAATATTATTGATGATGCTGGTGGAGAGCGCCTGTATGGCACGAACTCTGCGCTCCTGCAGCA
>JAPLIX010000335.1 GCA_026388865.1 Pseudomonadota bacterium
CGCACGGCTGCGCAGCCTGTGTTTCAAAAGATGGCCCGGCTTTATCACGATACGTTCAGCACATCCCGCCATCACTTCACGCACACCTACCAGGCCAATCTGGTGGAGGCTTTTCGCTGTTTTCAGGAACGCGGGTACCTGGAAATAATTACCTGTGCGGCAACCCACGCCTTTCTCCCGCTTCTTAACCGGAACCGCTCTGCCATACGGGCACAGGTTCAGGTGGCAGTGGCACAGTATAGAAAGCTTTTTGCAAAAGACCCCCGGGGTATCTGGCTGCCCGAGTGCGGCTTTGAGCCGGGCATTGATGAGGTGCTCAGGGAGTTTAACCTCAACTATTTTTTTGTCGACACGCATGGCATTCTCCATGCGTCCCCGCGGGCGCGCTACGGGGTCTATGCGCCGGTGTACTGCCCGTCAGGCGTTGCAGCGTTCGGCAGGGATGGCGAATCTTCAAAGCAGGTGTGGAGCTCCCACGCGGGATACCCGGGTGACAGCGATTACCGCGATTTTTACCGGGATATCGGGTTTGACCTTGATTATGACTACATACGGCCCTATCTCCACGGGGACGGCATCCGCGTCAGCACCGGCATAAAGTACTACCGTATCACCGGCGACACAGCGGACAAGGTCCCCTATGACCCTGAAGCAGCACGCATTAAAGCTCGCGCCCATGCAGATAATTTTATGACCAGCCGGGTGCAACAGGCTGTATACCTCTACGATTTCCTTGGTATAAAGCCCGTCATTGCTGCTCCCTATGATGCCGAGCTTTTTGGCCACTGGTGGTATGAAGGGCCGCAGTGGCTCGATTTTTTACTGCGCACAGCAGTTGCTGACCAGACCGTTTTACGCCTGATCACCCCGTCTGAGTATCTTGCACAATACCCCGATCATCAGGTGGCACTGCCCGCACTGTCAAGCTGGGGATGGAAAGGATACAGCGAGGTGTGGCTTGAAGAGAGCAATGACTGGATTTACCGCCACCTGCATAAAGCAGGCGAATGGATGGTTGCGCTGGCGCGCCAATTTCCGTGCGCTCACGGTATCACGCTGCGGGCTCTGAACCAGGCAGCCCGGGAGCTATTGCTGGCCCAGAGCAGTGACTGGGCATTTATTATGAAGACGCAAACCCTGGCGAGCTATGCGGTCGGGAGAACAAAGACCCACCTGCTCAATTTTAACCGCCTGCGGGAAGAGATTTTAAAGGCAGAGATCAATGAGAGCTGGCTTGCTGACGTGGAGAGCAGAAACAACCTGTTCCCTGATATTGACTACCGGGTGTATGCATAGCTAACAGGCTGTTGAAAAACACCCATCGGTCCCGACAGGCGTCGGGATTGCGCTCATTCCCGATAGCTATCGGGATCATTGCGACGTACGGTAACGTACGCCTCATTCCTCTTGATTTCGCGCGCCTTGCATCCGGATGTTTTTGACCGGCCTGGGTAAAAAACTACTTTTTCAACAACCTGCTAAAGCCGCGCTGCCCACTGTTTTATTGTGCCCGGTGTTATTCGCTTGTTTGCAGGAAGGCTTTATGCTTGCCATCGCAGGCAATTTTAAATAGTATGAAGCATGCTATCCATATCAAGAACACCGACCATGAGAAAATGTGCGGCAGGGTTACTATGCTGCTCACTTTTTTTGCTTCTTAGCGGTGCAGCCCATTCTGAACCGCTTATTCCCGCCACATTATTTACCCTTGCTGAAACCTGTCAGCACAACGGCCGCTTCCTGGAAGCACTCAGTTTTTACCGGGATGTACTGCTCAACAGCGGGCCGGCAGCGATTCCGGAAGTTCTTTACAAAAATATGGGAGACATCTATTTTGAGTACCTGGAGGGCTATGAGCAGGCCCTGACATGCTACCGGAAACAGGTGAAAACATTTCCCGCGCTGCCCTGCACGCCGGACGTGCACCTCCGGATTGCCCGCATTTTATATCTGCAGGGGCTTAAAGATCAGGCGCGCGCGTACTATCAGTTTATTTGCTCTTCATTTCCCGGCTATGCAAAAAAATATTCTATAGCAGAAGAGCTGGGCCGGGCAGAACGGGCTGAACAGCCGTTTCCCTGCAGCACGGTTTCCCTGGAGCAGCAGCTGCCTTTGCATATCAGGGTCCTGTTAAAAGATGATGCAGAGCCGGCAGAGCTTTCAGCGCCACGAGGCCTGAGCTTTTTTACTGATCAGCCGGTTCCGTTTCTTACCATACCGGCCGGCACGCGGATTTATTGCCGGCCGGGAAAAGAGGGCATCGCCCTTGACAGCCAAAGGGTAGCAAAAACTTCGGTCAGGATAGAGGCCGCCGAAGAGGCCGGTATTGAGGTAAATAAAAAAACCTATCGCGGCACGGTGTGGGCGTATCTGCGGGAGGGGCGGCTGGTGCTGGTGAACCAGGTGCCGCTGGAAGAGTACCTGTACGGTGTGCTCGCCAAAGAGGTGCCGGCAAGCTGGCCGGAAGCTGCCTTGCAGGCCCAGGCTGTTGCTGCCCGCACCTATGCCCTGTACCATGTACTAAAAAGAACCCCGGAACTGTTTGATGTTTTTTCAACCACGGCATCCCAGGTCTATGGCGGGCGGGACAGCGAGAAGACCGCATCCCGGAAGGCTGTTGATGAGACAAAAGGCCTGGTGCTCAGCTATGATAAAAAACCGGCACTGCTCCTGTATCATGCTAACAGCGGCGGCATGACCGCAGCGGCGGAAGATATATGGGGATGGCCTGCTGCCTATCTTACGGCCAGGACCGATGAGTTCAGCAGGGATATGAAAAACTTCCAGTGGGACTGTGCTGTCGCCGCAGATGAGCTGGCCGGCCATCTGCAGAAGGCGGGATGTGCGCTGCCGGTTATGGAAACTATTACTCCCCTGCAGAGAGACCGCTCCGGCCGGATTACCCGGCTTGCCCTGCAGGAAGGGAAGCACACCTCGTATCTCTCGGGAAACAGTTTCCGGCTTTTGGCGGGCCCGGCACAGATAAAGAGCGCGCATTTTACTGTTGCAAGAAATAAACAATCGTTTATATTTAACGGCAGCGGCTACGGCCATGGCGTTGGCATGAGCCAGTGGGGCGCATGTAACATGGCCCATCAGGGATACCGGGCCGAACAGATACTGCAATGGTATTATCCGGGAACAACAATGGTCAGGGTGCGCTATCAGAATAAATAGCAGGCTGTTGAAAAGCGCCCATCTGCGGCGTTTCCCTCTTCCTTCGTCGTTGCGGCGTACCCTAAAGTACGCCGCACTTCTGGAGGATTTCGGGAGCCTTGCATCTGTGCATTTTTGACCAGCCTGGGAAAAATAATTTTATCAACAACCTGATAGCAGATGGAAAGGAACTATGCATGATGAAAAGAGTATTTACCTGGCAGGTGCTTTTGCTCGCGGCAGTTTTTTCTCTGGGAGCAAAGAATGAAAAAGCCCAACCGACACAGAAACCGGCCAAAACTGTCAGCAGTGCGGTTTCATCCGACTCTTCAATAGAGGACTTGAGAAAGGTGCAGAAGGAGGCAGGGCCGATCATTGAGAACATCCTGACAGCAATGAATGAAAAAAAACATATCAACTACATCCGGGACTTCAATGACTCGATGAAGTCCGCCTATACGGAAGATGTATTCAAGACGAACACCGGTTTGCTGGGAAAAAGCATCGGAAAATATGTCTCCAAAACCTACTTTAAAATGGAAAAGATGCAGCAGCATTACGTGGTATATTACAATGCACAATTCACCAAAGCCAAGGGCCCCGTTGTGGCGCGGCTGGTGCTGGAGCGAAACGATAACAAGCTGCAGGTTGCTTTACTGTCCTTTGATGCACCGGAATTAAAGGACCTCAAAGTAAAGCAGCGCAAATGGTGGCGGCCCTGGTAATTTTAAAAAAATGCGCGGAGCCTTATCCATGAAACCGCACGGTCTTCCCGGCACGCTAATCCCCGCTCAGTCCCCGTTTACCATAACGGCATATGAGCAGTCGCCGGGAAATGTGCTGGTCGTTGCGCCGCATCCTGATGACGATGTTATCGGTGCCGGCGGCATGATGGCGCTGCTGGCGCAAAGCGGCCGGGCAGTGTTTTCGCTGTATGTGACTGACGGTCGCAATTCACCCGTAGTTCCGCCGGCTGCCGGGAAGAAAGCAGTGGCGGGCATCCGCCGGCGCGAGGCGCTGGCAGCGCTTAAAGCCGTGAAAGCCCGCGGCGCTATCTTCCTCAATTATAACAGCCAGGAATTGCATGATAAAAAATGCAGCGAAGCGGCAAAAGCTATTCGGGAAGCGCTTTTATTTCTCCGGCCGGAAACAGTATATGTCCCCACACCCTTTGACCGGCACCCGACTCATTGCGCTGCCTTGCGCTTGACGCTCACCGCCCTGAGAAGCATCCGGGGGTTCACCCCGCAGCTCTTCGGCTACAATGTCTGGGGAGGGGTATATGGGGTACGGGGCTTAAAGGCAGTTGATATTTCAAGCGTGGTGAAGCTGAAAAGAAAGGCGATCCGCATGCACTGCAGTCAGATCGCCTATAAGGCCTATGATGAGGGAATACTTGCCAGAAATCGCTATGAAGCAGTGTTTGCAGAAACTCACGGTTCTGAACAGTGCCGCTACGTGGAATCATTTCTGGACATGCAGGAGCTGGTTAATAATAAAAAACTGGGCCTGCAGCGCTTTGTCCAGCAGGTGCTCGCGCAATATGAACCCTAACCGGCTGTTAATAAGCAGGCGCTGCCGTGCCACCCCGGTCATCGCAGCCGCTGAAACGAAGCTTTTTTTCTCCCAGCAGTATCCGCGGCGTGATGTACCAGTCACCGCCGGCCGCGGTGAGGGCGATCTTTTCCGCTGTGGGCGCGGCATATCTCGCGCTGAATAAATTAACTGTTCCGGCAGAAAGCGTTCCAAAAGCACCATAG
>JAPLIX010000271.1 GCA_026388865.1 Pseudomonadota bacterium
GCTGCATCTACTTCATAAGCTTCGGGCAGTATTGGACTTTGCTTTGTTTAGCAAGCTCGTCCGACTTATGCAGCCTCTCATGCAGTTTCTGTTCGTCAGGCCGGGACTTTGCCTCCGGCTTCTTTCAGATTCGCAGTCACCTACGACACCCTTGCCTTTGGCTAATGATTCCTACTGCCAAGTTCATAGCGGACTTACACCGCCAAGTTATCGCCCATGCCGGGCACACTAAAAAAACGGCAGGGCCTTTGAGGCCCTGCCGTTCAAATTCAATTTTGAGAACGATTACTTTATTTCCCGAATATCCACCTCGGCGTTGCCTTCACTGGACCGTGCATGGTTGCAGTGCCGTTCAGGTCGATGTCTTCCAGCTTGTAGTAGTAGGTCTTTCTGTTCTGCAATCCTTCGTCAACAATTTGATATGAAGCGCCCTGAGTGGAAGAACCCTGCGCAGGTATCATGGATTCATTAATCTGTACATATTCGCCATTTTCTGATTCTGCCCGGTAGATGTTGAAGCCTGCATTGTCGATTTCAGATGCGGTTGTCCACTCAAGTGTTACTCTTCCAGCCTGAGCTGTAGCGGTAAATGAAGAAAGGGTAACAAGCGTTGCCGGTTCGTACTCATAGGTAACAGCGGCTGTCCCTATCAGATTTCCGCCACCGCCGATAAAGAGTCTCCCACCGTTACTGATGAGAGATTGGCCCATTCCGCTTGTTCCGAAGGCGAGAGTACCTGTGCCTGTGTATCCGGCAAAATTCAAGCCAGGTGCAGCCGTCAAACTTACAGGAGCCGAAGTGCCGCCGACAAATATTAAGGGAACCCCTAATGCTACCGGCTGGTTGGAGCCGTAGATATTTCCTGTGGTGACTGTCGGTGCAGCCAAATTCCAGCTATCCGTGCCATGAGTGACTGTCCAGATGTTGGCAGGGGTATAACCGAAGCTAGCATAGGCATTGGTTGAGAAAACTAAAGGTGTAGGGCTGGTAAAATTCATGACCTGAGCGTAAGGTGTGACTGTGAAGTTCAGCGTGACCTGTACGCCTGTCAATGTCCCCAATCCGGCATTAAACATAGGGAGGTCGGTTGTTACGGTACCGCCTACCGTTGACGGAGAAATACTTCCACTGTATGTAACTAAGGTTGCCTGCGCCACACCACCAATTGCTAAAATCGCTACCACTACTGCACAAATTGTAATTAACTTTTTCATTTGAGTTTTCTCCAGAAAAATTCTGTTAATAGCTTTCTTTTGTTTTTCGCGATGAAACAATCACCGCAAAGTTTTGTTTTAATGATACAGTTTTTTCTTAATAGATTACTGATACGTTGGACACGGGCTTGGTGAGCAGGTCTGTGCAGGTCCAAGCAGCTCTATAATTTCGTCTTCTGAGTAGGTGATTACCGTAGGTGCTTCGTATTGTTTTTTCATAGGTTATATAGCCTCTCTTTATTTTATACCTGCTCTTTTCATCAATAATCTCTCTTGATAAATCAAGCATAACTGTTTGAGTAAAATGTATAGCTTTCTTGTCAGCTTTTTTGTATGATTAGTAATTCATGAAATAATATACATCATTTATCGACAATTGTCAATAAAAATCCTTAAAAAGGATAATAGCTGCGATAGAATGGGAATTGGAGGGTGAAATAATTTTTTGTGGTTATATATTGAGGGGTTAATTCCTCAGGGATTTGGAGGTTTTTATTAAACATGCCAATCAACCGTTCATCGTAAAATGGTTGATAATAGATATTTGTTTAATCAAAGGAGGTAATCTAAATTATGAGCCACAAATGGACTTTTTTGACAAATCATGGATTAATACTATTAATTATATACGAGAACCACCAAATAACAGCTGGCGATATTGCAAATACATTGGGAATTACTGAAAGAGCAGTGAGAAAAATAATCGCTGATCTTGAGGCTGCAAAATATATAACAAAGACACGAATCAAATATAAAATAAATACGTTAAAGTATTTGCGTCATCAACACTTTCAGGGGATTATGATTGGTAAATTGATTCAGCTTTTAGGTTGAAGATCAAAATGTTGTAGTGCAGCACATTGAATGAGAGTGTAGCTTTAGTGCCCATATCTTGTGGCGGGCATTAGAGGCAGGAAAGTGTAGCTTATGTATCAAAGTATTCAGTGGCAATCACTTGAAATATTGTCACCTACATCTGTTAATATGCAATTGTCTGATATGATTAAAATCTTATTTTAAAAACTGCCAGTTCAAATCAAAATTGTTATAAATTAGATTACAGATGACTGCTATAACAACTGTTTTGAAACAGAACCGACGTTACATTGTTAAAAAATTCGGGAACCCCGATCTGACCCGCTGTTCCATGTCAGCGTCCCGGTTCTCGCGCAGCGTAATAAGCCTTTCCAGAATCCCCGGCCGTTCATCGCTTATGGTACTCATCAGCTCTGCATAGGTCCTGCCGATGAGCCTCACCATTTCAATAAATTCCATGGTCTGGGGAAGCTTCCTGCCGGGAAGCCCGGCAAGATAGTCAAGCTCTTCCGGGCTCAGGTAGTCCTGGAAATCAAGCGCGCTGGGAGTGGCTGCGCCGTGGGGTTTATAAAAATAGCGCTCATACCACTCAAGATAGCTTCTCAATCCGCGCTCATTACGATTGCCTTCATTAAGTGCAATGGCTGCAGCCTGCCCGGCCATCCATCCGCAGCTGAGAGCACCCACGTTGCTGATCTCCCGGCGCCAGCACGCATCGCCGATCAATAGCACATTATCCTTATACGGCCGTTCTACGGGGCTGAACACATTTATCACGCAGGATGTTGCGTGAAGCAGCTTTGACTGTTTGAACCAGGAAGAGAACGTGGGGTCTTTATAGAACAGGTAGTGTATCAGCTCTGCTGGGGCCTTATCCCTGCGGTAGGTGAGTGCGTAAACGTGGTAGTGGTTTGTCTCCGCCGCGGGAAGCATCGAAAAGAGCCCCGCCGGGGTTATCATGAAAATGAACCCCTCTGCGTCAGGGCAGTCGAGCCCTTCAATCTCCCAGGAAGTATCGCAGGAGGTGCCGAAGAACCGGCGCCCCTCATTAAATCCCAGATTGCGGGCAATGCGCGAATTGATGCCGTCAGCAGCAATTAAAAAACTGCCTTCAAAATACTCTCCTCCGCCCCCGACCATAACGCCCTGGGGCGTTTTCCGTACTGACGTGATATTCGCACCAGGGTATATCTCCACCGCGTATTTATTAAGATTCTCCAGGATGCCGCGCAGCAGCAGCTCTTTACTGGTCGCGACACCGGTGCGGTTTTTCACCGGGTCTTTTTTCAGCTCGGCAAAATCTCCCAGCTCCAGTCTTTTGCCGCCCGGAGAATAGATCTGGTACCCGTATATATTCTGATAGGGCCCGGCATAGGGGATGGTGAACCCGGTAACCGGAAAGGCAAATGAATGTTGTTCATCGTGAAATGTTGCGCTCTGCCCGAAGGTATAATGGTTGACACCAATCACCCCGCCGCAGGAGCGGTGAATCTTCGGGATCTCGGCTTTGCGGTCGAGCAAGGCAACCTTAAGCCCGTTTTCCCCTGCAGCCCGCGCTGCCATGAGCCCTGCCGGGCCCGCACCAACTATTATCACGTCATATTTTTTTGGCATGAGATGATCTCCTGCAGCTTCAGTTAATGGATCGCTTTTGTTGCCGGTGCTTCCTGCGACACGTCTCTTTCAGCAATCCGCAAGCAACACGCTTCACTAATACGGTATCGCATAGAATGCAAAACTTCCAGTTAAATAACGCCGGCAGACGGTTATCTTTGCAACGGCACCTGCTGCAGTAGACGGAAAAACAAAAATGACGGCTAAAGGAAAAGCCCCTCAACTGCAATCCGCCATGCAGCGCAGCGGGTATGCCTACTGAGTAACAATAAACGTGTCCAGCACGTCCCCGTCAGGAGCAATGGCAGTAAGCGTCAGGGTGCTGCCGGCAATGTCAATTTTGCAGAAGTGATGGCGCTCCACGGCTTTTACGACATAGGGCGCGCTGGCATCCGGCTTCACCAGCTCAGCCCCTCCGCCGGCAGTGGTTACGTGGTGGACGCCGTTCACCACGGCGTGAGCATAGTAGTGATTATGGCCGCTGAACACGAGAGCAACATGATAGGCCGCACACAGCGGCTGCAGCTTCTCCTGCACATCAACGCTGTTTTCATACCGGCCCCCGGCGGAATAGCCCGGCTCATGCAGCACCAGCGCCTTCCAGGGGCGGTCGGTTGCTGCCAGGTCCTTTTCAATCCAGGCAACCTGTTCCTCTGAGATAATCCCTTTAACCGCACTGTCGTACTGGTCAACCATCACCACGTGCAGCGGCCCGTAATCAAACGACCAGTAGAAGCTGTCCGCAAAGGGAAAAGGGAGGTACTTTGCAAAGGTCAGCTCGGCGATATCGGCCGGGGTGCAGGGGGGTGCAAGGAAGGTATAGGTCTCATGATTGCCTCTGACCGGCTGATAGGCCACCCTGGTCAGGAGGCCGCGCACATTCGGCATTTCCTGGTTGAAAAGATCAGACTGCCAAAAGTACTCAATGCCGTTATAGACCATGTCCCCGACTACCAGCACCATGCTTTGACATGCCTGATTATAATTCATGGCGTCAAGCATTGCACCCGCGACGGCATTGTGTCTGCGGGGGAACAGGCGGAAGTCGCCATAGGCAAAAAAACTGACGGCGGCGGCATCACGCTCCGGTGCGGCGGTAAATGAACCTGTTCGCTCAGCAGTGTCCGCGCTGACGCGGTAGTAATAGCGCGTGCCGGGTTTCAGGCCGGACAGGATTGCGCGGCACTGAGAATCATCGCCATAGGTCGTGACCTGGGCGCTTTCCGCGGGAAGGGAGGAGCTTGTGCCCCAGGTTATGGTGCATGGGGCTTTCCTATCATCAAGCTGCCACAGAACATCCATGCGGGTGTTGTCGCCCATATACAGAAGATACGGCCCCTTCCTGAATGCCTCCTTTTTGGCGCACCCGGACAGGAAGATTATGATCAATGCAAACAGTGCGATGCATCGCAGGCTTTTTTTCATGCGACGTTTTTCAATGTTACCGCAGAACATCATTGCCGGCTGGAAGCTCATACCCGCTGCCTGAAAAAATGCTCGTTATGCGCACAGCTTCTGGCAGCCGGTTACCTTCAGCCCGATAATGTCTACAAACGTTTTCATTTTTGTAATATCAAGGCTGTGCTTCGCGACAAACTCCTGAATCTGCGTGCAGCTCAGAGCATCATTCTCCGCTGTTGCCTTCAGCTCTGCTTCAAGCTCCGCGCTCATCCAGGGTTCTCTTTCAGCATTATTCATTTTTTGCTCCGGAAAATGACAGGCACAGAAGGACTGCTTCAAATTATATTAATTATTTTATGCCTGCAGCAAATAGACTGCCGCAACTCCATGTTCTGATGTAACGTGTTTATCAACTAAGAAATGCGCTTCGGCAATTAATGGCTCTAAACCTCCCCGCGCCCTGAAGTCGAGGTAATGAGCGTAGTGTTCGCGGCCTGCCGTAATCTCAAAAAACCTTCTCAAGGCCCTCCAGAGGTACCCCATGGGAAACGGATAGGGACCAAAATTAAAATCTATGACCAGGACACGGCCATCAGCTTTTACGACGCGCTTGCACTCGGATAGAACGGCAGAACGCAGCGCGGCAGGCATTTCGTGCAGCACCAGGACCATGGTGATCAGGTCAAACATTTGGCCCGGGAAGGTCAAGTGCGAGGCATATTCCAGACGAAGCTCGGCGGCGTCACCCAGTTTGCGCCGCGCCTTTTCAAGCATCGACTG
>JAPLIX010000505.1 GCA_026388865.1 Pseudomonadota bacterium
GGAAAACCCTTCCTGTTTGCTACAACAAAAACTTTCCTTGAGGTGTTCGGGCTTGAAAATCTTTCCAGCCTGCCAACCTTGAAAGATATTGATGATTTGGATACTGCTCATCTGCCGACACTGGTGCGGGAGTCAAACCTGAATGAAACCGATGAGGTCTTTCTGCCGGAGACTGATGATGCAGAAGAAGGGCAGGGTGCAGGTGAGCCTGAGCCGCGGATTGAAGATGATAAGCCGTCATTGCCTGTAGCCAATGACGAATCAGATCCTACACCGCCGGAAGATGATCACACCTCAGGTGTGGACGGATGACCTGATGAAAATACGTCTGCAAAAAATATTGTCACAGGCCGGGGTTGCGTCACGCAGAAAGGCAGAGGAACTGATTCAGGAGGGGGCAATCCGCGTTAACGGTATGGTGGTAAAAGAGATGGGCACAAAAGCAGATCCTCTGCGCGACTGCATTGAAATAGCAGGAAAGGTAATCCCGGAGCCTCAAAAAAAAGTCTATGTAATGTTACATAAGCCAAAGGGCTACGTAACAACGCTACGCGATCCTGAAGGCCGGCCCACGGTTATTGATCTGGTTAATACCATAACGGAGCGGCTCTACCCGGTAGGGCGGCTTGATTATGATACGGAAGGACTGCTGGTACTCACTAATGACGGTGACTGTGCCCAGGCGCTGCAGCATCCGCGCCACAATGTCGCACGCACCTATCTGGTTAAAGTACGGGGGCGGCCGCCTGAAACAGTATTGAGCCGGCTGCAAAGGGGGATTATGATTGATGGGGTTAAGTCCGGCAAGGCCCGGATCACTGTTCACCGGGTATTAGGAAAAAACTCCTGGCTGCAGATGGCAATCTGGGAAGGAAAAAACCGCCAGATAAAAAATATGTTTGCAGCGGTAGGGTATCCGGTTATGAGAATCTTAAGAATTGGCTTCGGGCCGCTGCAGCTTGACCAGAATCTGGAGCCGGGCGAATACCGGAATTTACGTAAAGATGAAATAAAGCTTCTCATGAAGCTTATGGAACCATCTCCAGATTGAGATAGTAACCGTACGGCCCCCGTTGAATGAGAACCAGAATAGTTTCCCGCTGCGCATTGTGGGCTATGTTCTTTTTAAAATCTTCCATGTTCTTAATCTCGTTTTCATTTATCTGCAGCATGATATCTCCGGGTTTCAGACCCCTCTGTTCAGCCTGTCCATTATCCTGCGTACTTTTAATGACTACCCCCCGGTTTGAATAAAGACCATATTTTTTCGCGACAGCAGCATTATTTTCCATGNNNCAGCAGCATTATTTTCCATGACCGCTATCCCCAGCACCTTCCAGCATACCTCATCAACCAGAGAGACAGGAAAAGCTATGGCCTTGATGGCATACTCTTTCTGGCTACTGTCTCTGAAGACGGACAGCGCAATGGTATTATCTGCTGTGTAGGAATAGAGCATTGTGGCGAACGATTCCTTTGATTTAACCGGCTGCCGATCAATGGCAGTAATGATATCACCGCGCTTGAGTCCTGCCTGATAAGCAGGGCTCGCAGGAAGTACGGTTGTTATCATCACGCCATGTTTACCCGGATAGCTGAACTGCTGAGCAATCTTTCTACTTAAATTCTGTACATAGATGCCCAGCCACGGGGAGCGGACTTCTCCATAGCGCAGCAAATCGTTTATAATTCGCTTAGCGGCATTAACCGGGATAGCAAAGCCAATTCCCTGTGCTTCTCCATATATCGCCGTATTAATGCCGATCAGCTCGCCCTTAATATTCAGTAACGGGCCGCCGCTGTTGCCGGGATTAATGGAAGCATCAGTTTGTATAAAATTTTCATACCGTGCGTCGTCCTTTTTTATTGAGCGGTGAAGAGCGCTTACAACACCGGTTGTCACGGTATTCGAAAGTCCAAAGGGGTTGCCAATTGCAATGACGGTCTCACCGATCAGCAAATTATCGGAATCTCCGATTTTAACTCGGGGAAAAGGCTGGCTTGATTTTATCTTCAGGATTGCCAAATCTGATTTAGGATCGGAGCCGATTAAAAGGGCGTCATATTCTTTCTCATCCAGTGTCGCAACCTTGATGGTTGAGGAATTCTGAACTACGTGCCAGTTTGTTATAAGGTAACCATTTTCGTCTATGATAACGCCAGATCCTAGGCTGGTCCGTATTGATTTGCTCTCATAGCGCGGTTCTGTAAAATCATCAAAAAACCTGTCTAAGTAGGGGTCACCGATGTAACCGGTGAATGGGTTAACTCGCTCTTTCACTTTTTCATAGGTGCTTACGTTTACCACAGCAGCTTTTGTTTCCTGGACAGCCCTCACCACCGGGGTTATTCTGATATCTTCACCATACACACTGCCATACGAAAACATGATCGCATGTATAGCGAATAGGGCACCATAGCACCTGAAACTTGATTTCATATCAGAACGCACCTTAGCTATAGCAATTGGTTAACATAATATACATTATCAGACGTTATATACGGTTAAATAACTATGAATTGAAAACCTTCCGAGCATTCTATGTATCCACTCAGCAAACGAAAAGAAAGCCCTTTCACAGCATCTCATAAGTCCGGAGGCACAAGATATTGCCATATGAAGTAAATTATTAGAACAATGCAGATAAACTAAAGGCACAGCTTTAGTTTATCAGATGTGCCGTGCCTTTAGTTTA
>JAPLIX010000230.1 GCA_026388865.1 Pseudomonadota bacterium
GTCCCAATAAAATCCTGCTTCGCGTTCTCTGCGAAAAGTTATTCTTTACGCCACAGAACCTCACAGAACTTCACTGAAGTTTAAAACAAGAAACATTTTCCGTGCTATTCTGTGTTTTCTGCGGCTGAACAAAAAAAGGACAGAGGCTCATATAGATGCTTCTGCCCTCCTGGATTTTTTATAAATCTATTTCTCTGCCGGTTTCTCTTTTTCTGCCAGAATACCTCGAAGTATGGTAACCAGGTTTGGCAAATCTTCAGCCGCAGTTTTCCACACTGCCAGCAAATTTACGCCAAAATAGTCATGAATTAACTTGTCCCGTATCCCAGCCATTTCCCGCCAGGGAACTTCAGCGTGTTGCTCTCTCACAGAGAGCGGTATCTGCTTGGCGGCTTCTCCTATTATTTCCAATCCGCGAATTACGGCAAACGCAGTTTTGGTATCGCGGGCAAACTGCTCATACGCCAGGCCCTCAATAAACTGCGCTATATTATTTGCAGCATCAAGGATGTCTTCTAAATAATCGAAGTGCACGCGCAGTGCGGTCATACTGCCACAGCCTCACTTAAAATACGCCTCCCGATACGGGGTTTCAGCGCATTCCTCATCACAAGGTCTATCTTGACACCCATCACATCCGAGAGATAGTTCTCCAGCTCTATAAACTTCAGAAGGCTGGGCTGTTCATGAAAGGTGACAAGCACATCCAGATCACTATCTGAGCGCTGCTCATGGCGAACATATGAGCCGAACACGCTAAAGGATTCAACCTGATACTTCTCGGCAAGCAGCGGAAGGTGCTGGCGGAGTAATTGAATGATTTGAATAAGGTCTGTTTGTTCCTGCATTATTATTCTCTTACAATAAACCGGGCAGCCTGTTGCTGTATAAAATCAAATGAATTCCGCTGCTCCGCGATCTTGACAGGGCGTGGACAGGGTCTTCTCCACGTGTGCAAGGAGTCCCTGGATGCCCGCTTTAAACTGGCGTATATCCACAGTTTCGAGATAATTCCAGAAGTCCAGGTAATCTTGCGGGGCAGACAAAATATCCTGCAGCTGTTTCTTCACTCCCTCCAAGAACTCTTCCTCCGAACTGCATCCTGAAGCAGAGGCACCGATCTCGCTGCGCAAAACGTCGAGCACGCCATACGCAAGGGTTATCGTCTCATAAGCCATCGACGTCAGGCAGTCGGTATCCATTTCTGTCTGGAGTTCATTTTAAATGGCCCTTCCGGCACGTTCAATAAGAAATTTGTATAAGACTACCTGAAATTTGTCAATTTATAAAATTCTTTTCAGCAGGGGCTGCGATGAAAGCTATATCTTTACAAAAATTCGATTGAGCAGGGTAAGGGATTTTTTAACGGTCTGGAGGTCTTCTTTGGAAAGTTTCGATAGCGGGCTTTTTTCTTTAACGGTAATTGGACTTAAATAACCGCCACGGCGCAAAGTACATCAGGGGGAAAACTTAGTGCTCTTAGTGACTTTGTGGTTTATAGTGAAAGACAAAAGAAAGTAGTCATTGCGAGGCGCGAAAGCGACGTGGCAATCTTAAAAGATTGCTTCACTTCGTTCGCAATGACCTCTCTATTGTCTACTTATAAAAAACGTCCACTATAGTTTAAAAAGAGGCCACGGAATTACACAGATATTCACTGAAGGCTACCTCTAAAAATGTCATTCCCGTGAAAGCGGGAGTCCAGTGATTTCAATTGGTTATAGATTCCCGTTCCCGACTAAAACATTCGAGGACAAGCTTTCACGGGAATGACATTTTTAGAGGTTCCCTGCAAGTTTAAAACAAGAAACATCTTCTGTGTGGTCCTGTCCACCCTCCGCAGTGCTCCTGCCCTCCGCAAGGCTTCTGGAGGCGGGTCGGAGGACGGGTATTTTCTGTGGCTATTTTTTCAATAATTACCAAACTTTTCCCAGTGACTTCAATCCTTTTTTATAATCTTCATAATCGAGATTTGCTTCAACGCCATGCTCTCTGAATATCTCCAGCATCTTTGAAATTGAAACACCGGCTATCCGTGCAGCTTTTTCTACTGATGCTTCTGATTTTTTATATTTTTCTATGGCCAGCATCACCCTGCCGAGATCAACCAACTCCCTCACCTTTTTGGATACATCTTCCCTTTCTTCCTCTGCAAGTTCCGAGAGAAACCGGTAATCTTTGTCATTCATACGTATGCTTAGAGTTTTTGTTGCCATGCTAAGCACCTCCTTCGATCTGTTTTTTTGCATCTTCAACAATGACTCGTTTGTATCGAGCAACAGATGCAAGTTTCTGCAACTTTATCCGCGCCTCGTCCGCATCAATGAGGTTTTTTTTAAATGCCCGCAGCAAAACAGCAATTGCGGTTGTAAAGTCAATTTTTAACATTTTACAGGCCCTGATTGCATTTCTGTCGTCGGTTGCGATAATCGCAGCTTTTTCCTGAAGAGCCAGCGCCAATGCCTCTGCTTCACCGGCGTCAATAGCAAAATCTTCCATAAGTTTTTTTACCAAGGCGGCATTTTTTACTTTTAAGACTCGCAGTTTTTTATCTGCGATTAATTTAACCAGTTCCGGAGTTTCTTTTCTTGCCTCTCTGCAGATCTCCTCCCGTACCTTCTCCGGGATTAAAACCCGATCATTAAAATTTGAAACAAACGTTTCAAGCAGGTCTATCTTGGCAAGCAGAATAATAGTTGATGCATCAAAAACAACCATATGATACTTGTATGACATTTGCATGACGGCGTCAAGCTAATTATGGCTGTCATGCAGTTAAGGAAAAGTTTTTTCTGCAGTCTCTGCCTTCGGTGAGCTCGTTTCGTCTGAGCCACTCGGCCTTGGCAAACCGTTATCCTGCTCCCTGTACGCATCATTTTAAAAAAATATTTCATCCCTGCCCAGGGAAGCCGGGATAGTATTGCTTGAAATGCACCATATTGTGTGCTATATTTGTGCATATAAAACGAACCAAGTGGAGATTAAAATGCGTGCAACAGTGACCATAGAGAAGGACAAATTAGACATACTGATGAAAGAAACAAAAACCAGGAGCAAGGCGTCGGCGGTGCGGATTGCAATCGATGAGTACTTGCGCAAAAAGAAGGTTGAAAAAATAAAATCCATGAAAGGCAGACTGGAATTTGATTTAACGGCCAGCGAGATCAGACATCGTGAAAGGTGATAGAGTTTTAATAGACACCTCGGTGTGGATAGCTTATTTTAAAGACCGGGATTCCCGATTATCTGACAAGGTTGATGAGATCTTGACCTCTGCTCATGTTTACGTCCCAAAGGTTGTCATTGCAGAGCTTATGCAGGGAGCCAAATCGGAAAAGGAAATTGCAGTGATAGAGGATTTTTTTGAAGCCTTCACTGTTATTGACCATACAAAAAACACCTGGGAGCAGGCAGGAAGGCTCTCGTTTTCCATGAAACGAAAGGGAATCACCATTCATCTCATCGATTGCTACCTCGCCATAACAGCACAAGAAAATAACTGCAAACTCTTTTCATTAGACGAGCATTTTAACAGTATCAAAAAATTCACCCCCTTGGAGATCATTTAAACAGAACATATTCTCTGCGCTCTCCGCGTACTCTGCGGTGAGTTATCCTTCTTTCACTTTAAAAAACAGCCAGCCGTTCTCCCCGGCTTTGGCAAATTTGAGCAAAGTAAATTTCCCGGCAAGTTTTTTCCCGTACAGAAAGAAAACTATCTTGTTCTTTGCGCGTGATTCAACCGCAAGCTCCCCCTTATCCCAGATTTTAACCTCGCCCTTGCCGTAGCCCTCTTCAATCACGCCCTCAAAATCAATGTAATCAAGCGGATGGTCTTCAACCTGTATTGCCAGCCGCTTTGTCCCTGCCTCAGCCGGCGGCTCCTTGGGCACGGCCCAGCTCTTGAGCGCGCCGTCAAGCTCAAGGCGCAGGTCCCAGTGAAGATGTGTTGCGTGGTGCTCGTGAATGACAAAGCGCATGATTTCTAGAGTTCCGAGTTCTGAGTAACGAGTACTGAGTAAAAATAGCTGTCAGCCATCAGCTTTCAGCGTTCTTGTCAGTCCTGAGTGCCCGCTGCGCCATAGCGACAGCGCGGCGAGCTGGGTAACGAGTGATGAGAAAAAAATACTCGTTACTCGTCGCTCATTACTCAGAACTTTTTCGTGGTTGCCTAATGCCTATTGCCTGCCTGCCCACCGTAGTCCCGAATCTGGGACGAAGGTGGGTTGCCTACTCACCCATTCACCGATTCACCCATTCACCTTCAGTATCCCGATATACGGCAGCTCCCGATAGGCTTCCGCATAATCAAGCCCGTAGCCCACGACAAACACATCAGGAATGGTAAAGCCGTGGTAGTCCGGTTTGATTGCCATCCGGCGGCGGGCCGGCTTGTCAAGCAGGGCGCAGACCCGAAGCGTTGCCGGCCTGCGGGAGCCGAGATGCGTAAGCACCCGCTGCAGGGTTATACCCGTATCAACAATATCCTCAACAATGAGCACCTCCCGGCCTTCGATGTCAAGCGTCGCGTCTTTCAGGATTGTCGCCGTGCCGCTTGATACGGTTTGGTCGCCGTAGCTTGACAACGCCATCAGGTCATGGCAAAGCGGCAGGTCAATGGCCCGCATCAGATCATTCATAAACGTGACAGCTCCGTTCAGAATGCCCACCAGCACCGGTGTTTTTCCCTGGTAGTCCCTGGTTATCATCGCCCCCAGTTCCCGAACCCGCGCGCTGATATCCTCAGCCGTGTAGAGAATTTTTTTTATATTATGATGCATGAAAACTCCCGGACAGAACAGTATGCCGGGCTGCGGTTGCCCTTGCAGATAAGAAACCAGAGTAGAGAGCAGCACCTCAGCCAGACCCCGGATTTTTTGTTATTTTAATCTTTTTTATAACCGCGCTCAAGACAGTTTTGCTTATTTAACTGCGTCTATTACCTGCAGATATGTGTCTTACATGGTGCGCATAAACAGCATGTTTTCGAAATCAAATTTATTCTTGTACGCTTAAATGACCTGAACGCGATAGTTGCAGCAAAAAAAATCTGCCCCCCATGGTTAAAATAAGTTTTTTTATAAATTAATACTATATATCATTAACCTTGTCTTAAATAAAAATTGTGATATTTTCCTTTACACTTTTACAATGCTTCTATATGATACTTAACGGGTTGCTGAGATAGATTTGGAGAGATAGCTCCCCGGTCCGTATCAAGGAAAGCTTCGGAGGGTTTAGAAGCGATGTCAGCCTACTATATCTATATCAATATATTCATTAAAATAGTTTGAGAGGACCCGCCTGAAGGTGTGTTAATACCTTTTTGCGGTTTTTTATTTATAATAACACTATGCTTCACAACTGATGGGGAAACTGAGCGATGAAAAAAACAAGCGCTTTTATCATAACAGTAACTGCTGTTATAACACTGCTTCTGCCATGTCTTGCCGCGGGAAGCAGCGGGCCTGGGATAGCGAATGCTCATGCGTTTGGTGATTACACGGTCTATGTGTATAAGGACGCGCGGTGGATTGAAGCCGGCAGGCTCGGTTTTAACCAGTATTATACAGAGCAGAAGCTGGATTTAAGCAGCCTGATAGTTAAAGACCGGCCAGTAAAATTGCGCCTGAAAGAGCAGGGCGGCGGCGCGGCCCACATTGACGCGGTTCTGCTGGGCGGAAAACCGCCGGAGAAAGCAAACGGCGCTGAAGACGCTCTGCAGAAGCTCGCCAAAA
>JAPLIX010000392.1 GCA_026388865.1 Pseudomonadota bacterium
CCCCTGCAGAAAAAGTAGATGGAACTGGTAATAAAAAAGGACAGCATGGATTCCATCTCTGCATAGCGGGACTGGTCGATAAAAATATTAGTAACCATGAGCGCCAGCGCAGAGTAAAATCCGGTCTTCCTGTTAAACAGGAGGCTGCCCAGAAGAAACGTGAAGATAACCGTTGCTATGCCGAATACCGCAGATGGGGTTCTGGCAGTGAATTCATCAACCCCGGTTTTCATTGAACAGAGCGCCACCGCCCAGAAATAAAGCGGGGGTTTTGTCAGTATTGCCTCACCAGCCAGCTGTGGTACTATCCAGTCACCTTTTTCCAGCATATTCCGGGCGATTTCAGCCCTGCGGGACTCAAGCCGGATATCATAGAAGTTGGGAGCTCCTAATTTGAAGAAAAGCGCCCAGGCGGAAAGTAAAATAAGTATGACAATTAAAATGATATTAGTTCTGAAGGTGGTATTCTGCTTTAAGTTCTTTATCATGACGGAGTCTGATCATTATGTGGCATAGTATTTGATCGGGTTTTTGCAGGATTATAACAACATTATCGGCGCCCGCAAGCTATAATATCATCCGGCAGATTATTAAATAAAATTAATTTGACATTAATTTTATTGCTTTATAAGAAAATATATTCTACTAAAAAAGTCATCGCACATATTATTAAACGATTATCTGTATTAATACATCATAAGGTTTCCGGATATGACTAATGTTCCCTTTGTTGATTTCAAGAGACAATATGCTACCCTGCGGGAGACGCTGCATCAGGCAGCCTGCCGGGTAATAGACAGCACCCATTACATCGGCGGAGAAGAGGTACAGGCTTTTGAGAGGGAAATGGCAGCATGTCTGGGTGCACAGGAGGTGTGCGGCGTGGCATGCGCGACAAGCGGCCTTTTCGCCGCCCTGAAATGTCTTGGCATCGGCCCAGGGGATGAAGTCATTACCACCGTGCATACCGCGATCGCAACCGCTGAAGCTATCAGCCTGACCGGAGCAACAGCGGTTTTTTGCGACATACAGAAGGGCTATTTCAATATTGACCCTGCAGAAGCGGAAAAAAAGATTACCGCTAAAACACGCGCACTAGTCCCGGTGCATTTGTATGGTCAGCCGGCGGATATGGACTCGTTCTTACAGCTTGCGCGGAAACATAACCTGCTTGTCGTTGAGGACTGTGCTCAGGCACAGGGAGCAAAATATCGCGGCAATTATGTGGGAACTATGGGGGATGCGGGTGTCTTCAGCTTTTTTCCCTCTAAAAACCTCGGGGGTTTCGGCGATGGCGGAGCGGTAATCGCCAAAGATCCTGCAGTAATGAAAAAAATACGCATGTTTTCCAACCATGGGCGGACCAGCAAATACCTCCATGAGTTTGAAGGCATCAACAGCAGGCTCGATGCTTTGCAGGCGGCATTGCTGCGGGTCTGCCTGCCGTATCTTGATTCATGGAATGCCCACCGGCGACTGGCCGCATCCTGGTATGATGCAGGTCTACAGGGGATTAATAGTCTGGAGTATCCGCGGGTGCTTCCCGGCACTGAGCCGGTATACCACGTGTATGTCATCCGTGTTCCTGACCGCGAAGACCTGCAGGCATATCTCAAGAAGCAGGGTATCGAGACCGGCGTGCATTACCCATACGCGCTGAGTACCCTGCCTGCCTACGCCCATGTTAAGGATCGCAACGGGAGCTTCCCTGAGGCAGAAGCAGCGTGCGCGCACATACTGTCTTTGCCCATGTCTCCCGCTATTAGCCGTGAGGAAGTGGATTTTGTCTGCAGCGCAATCAAAGCGTATTTTAAGGCGTCATAAAAGGGACCGTGATGAATGCTACCGCATCCGCACAGCATAAGGTTGCTATATCAGTCGTTATACCAGTCTTCAATGAGCAGGAGAACCTGGAGCCGCTTATTGTGGAGCTGGAGGAGGAGTTAAACCGTCTCAGCCTGCAGTATGAGATTGTGTGCGTTGATGACCGGAGCACTGACCAGAGCCTGCAAAAACTTCAGGCGCTACAGCAAGGCCACCGGTATCTGCGCGTTATACGGCACTCGGTCAATTCGGGTGAAAGTGCAGGGCAGGCCACGGGCTTTGCTTTTTCGCAGGGTGATGTTATTATAACTATGGATGCTGACCAGCAGAATGATCCCGCTGATATTCCCGCGCTGCTCAAGGCGCTGCATAGCGATATCGCCGCTGTCTGCGGTGTGAGGCGAATCCGGGAAGATGACTGGATCAGGCGATTATCATCAAAAATTGCCAATTGTTTTCGCAATGCAATAACCGGCGATCAGATTACAGATGCCGGCTGCACCTTTCGGGCGCTGCGGCGCAGCGCTCTGCGGGAACTGCCGGTCTTTAACGGGCTGCATCGTTTCCTGCCGACAATACTGCGTTTGCAGGGATACCGGGTTGTCGAAATAGCGGTCAATCACCGGCAGCGCACCCGCGGCACATCTAAATACGGTGTAGGCAACCGGCTGTTCCGGGGAATTTTAGACTGCATTGCCATGCGCTGGTTCAGGCGGCGCTGCCTGCGTGGCGACCGTGTTGTCTCACCGTAACATAGCAAACTGATATTTTATGGATTTGTCAAAAGAGATTGCTCTTGCCGAGGATTTGGCACGTGAGGGAGAAGACTTTTCCTTGCGCAAGCTGGTAGTAAAGGCCGGCCTTATGATAGTTTTTTTAATTGCCGGCCTGATACTGATTTTCTTCTCTCCGCTGCGGGATTACCTGGGCCATTACCGGGAGATCACGGTGCGCCTTGGGGAAATGGGCGGGTATGCGCCACTGTTCTTTATCTGCGGTGTAGCAGTGCTGGTGTTTTTCGGGGTGCCGCGCCTTTTGTTGTGTCCCATAGGAGGAATGGCATTCGGTTTTTTTTGGGGGCTTCTCTGGACGCAGATCGGGACGCTGCTGGGATTTTACGCGGCATTTTTATTTATTCGCTGGGGCGGCCGCGACCTGGTTATAAGCTTCGCACCGAAACTTGACCGGCTCTCAAAACGCTTTAAACGCGGCGGGCTTCCCGCGGTCATTCTCATCCGGCAGCTTCCGGTGAACGGGTTCTTCACCAACCTACTGCTCGGGCTGATGCCCATCAGCCATGTTCATTATCTGCTGGGAACAACTATCGGCATACTACCCGAGGCCATTCCCTGTACCATGATCGGGAGCGGCGCGGCTCAGATGTCATTCGGCAGGGGCGCCAGCTACATGACCGTGGCCATGGTGCTGCTGCTGGTGTTTTGGATAGTGTGTGGAATTTTCGTAAAAATGGCGCGCAGCAAAAATATGATACCAGAGATCTTTCATAATACGGAACAGGAGAATACTTCGGATGAAAACATCTCATCGTAAACTGAAATTCGCCGTGGTCGGATGCGGCCGGATATCAGAAAGGCATTTGCAGGCATTAACGTCAGATAATATCAACGCGGAACTGGTGGCGGTGGCGGATATCAACGAGGAGCGGGCGCGCAGTAAAACGGAAAAATATCATGTGCCGTATTACCTTGATTATCATGAGATGATGAAGCGTCATCCCGAAGTTGACGTCATAGATATTTTAACACCTACCGGCTACCATGCTGAACATGTAATTGACCTTGCGCGCTACGGCAAGCACATAGTAGTAGAAAAACCGATGGCACTGAAGGTGTCAGACAGCGAGGAAATGATGAAGGCCTGCAGCACCAATGGCGGCAGGCTTTTTATCGTTCAGCAGAACCGCTTCAACAAGGCGGTGCAGGCCGCGCGGGCCGCGCTGGATCGCGATCAGTTCGGCAAGCTGGTGCTGGGAACCGTTCGGGTGCGTTGGATGCGTTATCAGGGTTATTACGATCAGGACGCATGGCGGGGGACTTGGGCGCTTGACGGCGGCGTTATGTCTCAGCAGGCGAGCCATCATCTTGACCTGCTGCAGTGGTTCATGGGGCCGATAGAGACCATGCAGTGCCGGATAGCGACGCGCCTTATGAACATTGAAGTGGAAGATACCGCGGTAGCCACCTTTCGCTTTACATCAGGGGCGCTGGGAGCATTTGAAGCTACCGTGGCCACGCGGCCCGAAGACCTGGAAGCATCACTGAGCATACTGGGCGAAAATGGCAGCCTGGTGATTGAGGGAAACGCGGTTAACAAGATTAAATACTGGCGCTTTGCGGA
>JAPLIX010000005.1 GCA_026388865.1 Pseudomonadota bacterium
AGCGTCAGCAGGAGGAGAAGACGGGGCTTGCTGTGGTTTACAGCAGGTCTGAGTTCTTTACGAACCGCCGTATACCGAACGGTACGTACGGTGGTGTGAGAGGACGGCAGGTGAACTAATCACCTGCCTCCTACTCGATTTAAAGGACTTTTTATATATATGAAAAGAAGTCTGCTCTTATTATTGTGCTCGCTTTTTTTTATTGTTTCCTGCGAAACGGTTCCGATCACCGGCAGGGGGAAGCTCAGCCTGGTATCATCCCAGGAGCTCAGTACCAAGAGCTTTCAGGCCTACCGTGATTTTCTGTCCAAGCATCAAATTGTCAGAAACACGCCGGCAGCATTCATGGTGCAGCGGGCGGGAGGAAATATCCAGCGGGCAGTGGGACTTTATTTTGCCCGGCAGCAAATGTCTTCCCGTCTCAGCGGCTATGCCTGGGAATTCAATCTGGTGCATGCCCGGCGGCAAGGTATGTGTCTATACCGGCATCCTGCCCGTGACGCGGGATGAAAGCGGCCTGGCAGTGGTCATGGGGCACGAGATTGCCCATGCGGTGGCCAACCATTCCAGCGAGCGCATGAGCCATCAGCTGCTGGTGCAGATGGGTGGCGCGGCGCTCTCAACAGCAATGGCACAGAGCCCGCAGCAGACACAGAACCTGTTTCTCGATATTTTTGGATTGGGATCGCAGGTCGGATTACTGCTTCCGTACAGCCGTGTTCAGGAATCAGAGGCTGACCGACTGGGCCTCATTTTTATGGCCATGGCAGGGTATGACCCGCGCGTGGCCCTCGGGTTTTGGCAGCGCATGGCTGCTTCACAGCAGGGCCAGGCACCGTCCGAATTCCTGAGCACGCATCCTTCGGATGTAACCAGGATTAATAATCTTAAAGTTTATATACCGGAAGCGCTGAAGTATTACCTGAAGCGATAGTACCCGCTTCTTTTCTTGCCGGAGTCTTAAACGATATGTTTAAAAAGGTTCTCATCCTTTCAGCATCTGCCGCCTTGCCCGCCCCCGCGCGGCACATGATATTGTTTCAGCATTATTGCAGCTTAAACAGGATTCGCGTCATTCAAATTCCTTGCAGTCTGAGCGTAATTTATTATAATCAGCGTGTTTTTTATGGGGTAGTCAGCTCTGAGCCGGGTACCGGTATATTCATCCTATACAGCACAAAAACTTTGGAAGCAGCATTCGCCAATCTCTGCCTCCTGCAGAAGCCGGAAAAATCTTCCGGCACCCCACAGTCAGCACCGGGCGCGCACTTGGTGCCATCAATCAACGTCTGATGTTTGTGCACTAATGAATATGTGGCTACTATGACACGAGTTATATTCAGTACCTGGGCAGAGCGTGTTATTGATAACCGGGGAAAGCCTCCTGAAGCGCAGGCAGCTCCGCCTGATTTTAATCTGCCGGCTGCGTTTGAACAGAATAAAAATATTTCCGCTTTCATGGGCTGGGCCGGTTTTGCGCTGTTTGATGAACAGGCGAGTATTATTGATTTGTCGCGCGCCTATGCTGAAGCTCTTCAGCACTACTCCTGTGGCAAGTGTTACCCCTGCCGGGTGGGAATAAAAATAATCCACGACATGCTCCTGCGCATAGAGGAGGGAAGCGGCACAGAGGCGGACCTTATTCGTCTGGAGCAGCTTGCCCGTGATATTCAGAGAAGCTCCAAGTGCCAGGTCGGGCAGACCGGGCCCATACCGCTTCTTGCCGGCATCAGCTATTTCAGAGACGAATTTTTAAGCGTTATTAAGAACAAAACGAGGGTCACAAAGCAGCAGTATCTCTCCCACCTCACGGCTCCCTGCACTGATGCCTGCCCGGTACATCTTGATATACCGTCTTATGTTGAGCTGGTCAAAGAGCGCAAGCTCAAGGAGGCTGCAGAGCTGTTGCGCGAGCGTAACGCTCTTCCCGGCGTATGCGGCAAAGTATGCGTGCGGCCCTGTGAATTCAGCTGCCGGAGGCTTCTGCTTGATGAGTCTATCTGCATTAAGGCTGTAAAGCGCTATATTATTGAATATGAATTCGGCCATGGACAGCCCCGTGAGTTCAAGCGCGATGTTTCAGCACAGCCCGATAAAGTTGCCATCGTCGGGGCAGGGCCTGCCGGTCTTGCTGCAGCGTTTTACCTTGGCCGGAAAGGGCATCAGGTAACCATCTTTGAAGCGCTGCCGGAAGGCGGCGGTATGGCAGCAGTCGGGATTCCTGACTACCGGCTGCCGCGGGATTTTCTGAATTACGAGATTGATGTTGTTAAGAGCTGCGGCGTTACTATTATCTATGACACGGTCGTGGGAAAAGATATCACCCTGCAGCAGCTCAGGGAGCAGGGCTTTAAAGCGCTGTTTTTGGGCGTGGGCGCACACGAGAGTAAGAAGATGGGAGTTGACGGGGAGGATAAGGGGTACCGGGGATTCATTCCGGGAGTGGTATTCCTGCGCTATATTAATTTAGGTAAAGAAGTGCCTCTGGGAGAGCGGCTGGTTGTCGTGGGCGGCGGCAATGTTGCCATTGACTGCGTTCGCTCGGCAGTTCGTCTCGGGTTTAAAGATGTACGGCTTCTTTACCGGCGCTCGCGGGCAGAAATGCCGGCAGACGAAGTTGAAATCAGGGAGGCAGAGGAAGAGGGGATTGTTTTTCACTACTTAACCCTGCCTGCGCGGCTCATTGCCGAAGATGGAGCTGTCAAATCTGTTGCGTGTATCCGCATGGAACTCGGGGAGCCGGACGCAAGCGGCAGACGCCGGCCGGTCCCGGTGGCGGGCTCCGAGTTTATCATTGAGACCGATGTTGTTATTTCTGCAATCGGCCAGGACAGCAATCTGTTTTTTATCGGGCCGGAGCCCATTGAGGTGACTAAATGGGGAACTATCAAGGTCGATGAGCAAAGCATGAAGACATCTCTTGCCGGGGTGTTTTCCGGCGGCGATTGTGTAACCGGCCCGGCATCACTTGTTGAGGCACTTGCTGCAGGAAGTGATGCGGCGCTTGCCATAGACCAATATCTGAGCGGTGCAGAGCCGGAGCTTCCCACCTATCGCAAGCTTGAAAAGTTTGCCGGCGCGGTGAAAGTATTTGATAAAAATGAAATAATAGGGATTCTCGGCGGACAGCCGCGTCCGCCAGTTTCCTGCCTTCCGGTCGAGGAAAGAATCCACAGCTTTCAAGAAGTTGACCAGGGGCTTACGGCTAAAACAGCGGTTAAGGACGCGGATCGCTGCCTGAGGTGCTATCGGGTAGCGTTACTGGCGCTCAGCCTGTAACAGGGGAGTATGTCGCGCATGGTTACCCTGACGATCAATGGCACGGTACTTTCGGCAGCGGCAGATGATACGATACTGGAAGCTGCCCGGCGCGCAGGTATTTATATTCCACATCTCTGCTATCACCCGAAAATTCATCCCATTGGATCCTGCCGGCTGTGCGTGGTTGAAATTGACGGCGTGCGCGATCCCATGGCGTCATGCACCACCCCGGTGCAG
>JAPLIX010000354.1 GCA_026388865.1 Pseudomonadota bacterium
AGATTGAATATTTGCATGAAAATTATTTTCAGTGTTCCCGATATCCCGAAGGCTTCCGGGAATCGGGACTGTGGTTATTTTTTTACAATACGTCCAGATGAAACCGGATAAGGTATGACCTCAAAGATGAGTGCCGGATTATTAATGTATCGCTTTCACAATGCCCGGCTCCAAGTGCTGCTGGCGCACCCCGGAGGACCATTTTATAGAAACAAGGAAAACGGGTTCTGGACCATTCCGAAAGGTGAAATTGCACCCGATGAAAACGGGCTTGACGCTGCCGTACGCGAGTTCAAAGAAGAAACAGGCATTACTCCCGGCGGCGAGTTTATTCCCCTGGGCACGGTAAGGCAGAAAAGCGGCAAGACCGTGCACGCGTGGGCGTTTGCCGGCGACCGTGATGAAGCTGAACCAATAACAAGTAATACCTTTGAAATGGAATGGCCTCCGCACTCAGGCATTAAGCAGCTCTTCCCCGAGATCGACCGTGCTCTGTTTTTCTCCGTTCCTGAGGCACTGGAAAAGGTGAATGAAGCGCAGCGGGAATTTGTAAGAAGATTGGAGATGTTTTTGAAAGAAAATTCTAAATGACAAATGCCAATCAATTTCATAGTTCAAATAAGCAATTATCGTAAATGACTTGCACAGGGAGATAAGACCTGTCATTGAGATGGATTTTCCACCCCGCATTTTTCTCACTCAGAACTCAGCACTCAGCACTTTTTTCGGGTCACGGTTCGGCAGGCTCACCGCAGGCAGGGCATCGAAAATTGAGTGATTCCTGCACCAGTGATTTAAAGCGCGGGTCTTCGCGCGGATTAAAGCTTACCACCGCGCGCGCTATCACTTCCGCTTCTTCAAGTATCGCGCTGTCCAGAAGCGCCAGATGCGCCCCTGCCTTTGCGGTATTGCCCACGAACGAAATCCTCCCCTGCAAGCCGGCCGGGAAAAGCCCGATACCGGTGAAAGCCTGGGGATCAATATGGTAGCCGAAGGCGCCGCCGATGAGCACCTGCGCCACGCTGTCAAAAGATATTCCGACATGCATCAGCAAGAGCTTTATTGCCGCGGCAAGATGAGCTTTGGCCTGCCGCAGTCCCTGCAGGTCATCCCGGGTCACATATATGTCACTGGCAAACTCACCCTCATCACGGTAGAGAAGAAAGCTTTTGCCGTCATCAGTAGCTATAATGCGCTGACGTATAGCGGGATTTTCGTTTGCAGAAGCGCTCTCGATAAAATCTCCCTGCTCATTGATAATCTTTTCCCTGATGAGCCCGGCGGTAAGTTCAATCAGGCCGCTGCCGCATATTCCCCGGGGCAGGCTTTCTCCAATCACCTCAATCTCGATATCGCCGGTGATTTTCACCCGCTCGATAGCTCCCGCCTCGGGCCGCATGCCGAAGCGTATGCCGATACCCTCAAACGCCTCACCCGCGGTAACGCTTGCCGCAATTATCTTACCGTCAAGATAGAGCACTGCCTTGCAGGTAGTGCCGATATCCAGTAATAGCGTCGTCTCCTCGGAGCGATGGAGCCGTGTCGCTAAAATTCCTGCCGTCACGTCAGCTCCGACGTAGGAGGAAATGACCGGCAGGGTATAGATCCTGGCATAGGGAGAGGATTTGATGGAAGCGTCCTGCGCCGGAAATATAACGCGCTGGCCTTCATCAAAGGCGGCATGCTGCTCAAGCACGCCGGGCACTGCTTTCAAAAAGAGATGCAGCATACCGGTGGTGGCGGATACGGTAATTTCATAGATGTGCAGCGGCGACACGCTTTTAACCTGGCACAGCTCATGGAGCAAAACGTCGATGCGCAGCAGCATCTCCTCGCTGAGCATCTCAAGCTGCAGCGGGTCTTCAAGGCTCAAACTTATGCGCGTTTCAATATCTGCGCTGATGTGATACTGGGGGTTGGTGTCGGATACCACGGCAATGCTTTTACCGGTAGTGAGGTCCACCAGGGAAACCATGAGGGTATTGATGCCCAGGTCTATGGCAGCGGCAAACAGCTGCTGCGATGTATCGCCCTGTTCCAGCGCGGCAAACTCGTCATCGATGAGCACGGCAGTGCATCCGGCCGGGGCTGTGTGCATAACAGCAGCTATCTCCTGCCGTGCGGATGCGGAAAACTCCAGCGTCGCGCTGTCATCTCCGGGTTTGATGAAAAGTTTTTTCACCCGCGGCTGCAGGTTTACGGAAACCGCAGGGTGCTCATCCACCACTTTGACGGAAAAGTGCTGCTTGTTGATGATTTCAACCTGGGTATCCTGAATGACACGTGCCTGGCAGGAGAGCCTGATGCCGCGGCTGAGTTCTTCTTCGGAAAGACAGCCTTTTTCCGTGGGGGTTAAGGGCCCCATTTTCTGCAAAGCCCTGACTTTGCATTTCTGGCATATTCCCTCGGCGCCGCAGCACCGGGAAAAATTGAGCTCTATGCCATAGGGGTTTTCCAGCTCAATGGTTTCAAAGATGGTCTTGAGGTCCTCCACCTTCAGGACTTTATTTTCAGGGAGAAATGTTACGGTGTGATATTTTTTCATTTTAAAGGCAAAAAGCTCTCAGCGGACAGCTATTGAGTAGTGCTGAGTGCCGAGTAACGAGTTCTGAGTTTTTTAGTCTCAAGTCATAGGGCACCGCTCATGAGTCATGCATTTTAATTCGTATTCCTTATTTATTCCGCACCCTTCATCAGGCTGGTCAAAAACATCCAGATGCAAGGCGCGCGAAATCGTGAG
>JAPLIX010000001.1 GCA_026388865.1 Pseudomonadota bacterium
CGAAATATCAGGATTGATACTGATAACTTCCTGTTATCCACAAAGCGTCAACATTGAAGAAAATGCTTGATTTCAAACAGAAATAAATGATGTTGTTTTCAAAACATTGGATGTCCGAAGGCCGCCCCTCGTGAAATCCAATAAAAATGGGTTATCTTCGATTTTTTGGGTTTGTAAGTAACTATATTCATTAACATGAACAAGTATTGAACAGGCTTAATTTGGATCGTAGTTTATATAACCGGATACCGATGACTTCATGAGGGAAATTCATGGAACAGACAATAGCCATTATCTGCTCAGGCAAGATCAAAAGTTTAGAAGAGATTGATTTGAGTGGAGTCACTATTTTCGAAGAGGTCAAAATGTCCGAGGCCGGCAAGTTGGCGGCCAAATTAGAATCGTCGGGGGTAGGGGCCATTATTGCCACGGCCGGAAACGCTCCGGAGGTGCGAAAACAAGTCTCTGTGCCGGTCATCGTGGCCGAGCTTACCTATTTTGACGTCTTGGAAACCCTTAAAGAAATTGAGAGTACCCCGAGGGGTTTTGAAAAAAAGATTGCCTTAATTCTACATGAAACTAACTCGTTTAATATGGGGAGGCTTCAACCTTTTCTGAAAAACCATATATCGTTTTTCGTATTTAAAAATGAAGAGCATTTGTACAAAATCATACAATTGTTATTTGAAAAAGATTTTGAGATGCTGGTCGGGGGACCGACATCCTTGTTTTACGCGAAGCAGTTAGGAATGAATGCCCATCAAATTGCTTTTGGTAAAGAGACCATAGCGGAGGCCCTGAACAGGGTCAATGAAGTCTTCTCCTTGATCCGCAAGGACAGGGAGGAAAAACAACGGTTAAAAACCGTCATTGATATGTTTCCAGATGGGATAATAGCGACCAACCATAATGGCGAGGTGACTATGTGTAATCCTCGTGCCTTAAATCTCTTGAATCTTCCGGAGCAGGATGTACTGGGAAAAAAAGTTTATCGAATTGCCGACGACCCTACGTGGAAGGAGGTTTATGAACAGGGAATAAAACAGACGGATGTTCTAATAGAATACAATAAGAGCAAATTATTTTCCACACGCCAGCCCATCATAGAAAACGGACATATTATCGGATCGGTGGGTACCCTTCAGGACGTGGCTAAAATCCAGAAATTGGAACATAAATATCGCTCGACCCAAACTCTTGGATTGATCGCCAAGTATAGATTCGAGAACGTAATTGGCAATAGCACAGTCATAAAAGAGGCCATCGAACAAGCCAAGGCATACGCTGAGTTTGATAGCACTATTCTTATTGAGGGAGAAACCGGTACCGGTAAAGAAATATTTGCCCAGAGTATTCATAATGCCAGTTTACGAAAATCCGGACCATTAGTGGCTATAAATTGCGCCACTTTGTCGGAAAGTCTGTTGGAAAGTGAGCTGTTTGGTTATGAAGAAGGCGCTTTTACCGGGGCCAAACGGGGTGGCAAAGTCGGACTATTTGAACTGGCTCATAAAGGAACGATATTTCTGGATGAGATTAATCAAATTCCCTTGCAGCTTCAGGCCAAGGTTCTCCGCGTCATTCAGGAAAAAGTGGTTTTAAGACTTGGCGGTGAAAAGGTCATTCCGGTAGATGTGCGAATCATTGTTGCCACTAATGAGAACCTGAAGGAAAAAATCAATGCCGGAAAATTTCGGGACGATCTCTACTATCGAATCAATGTTCTTAATTTGCGACTGCCCCCGCTTCGAAGACGCAAAGAAGATATCCCACTGTTGGTTGACCATTTTTTTCAACTCTTTGTCTCAACTCACGGTACGGTAAAATGCGCCGTTGGGGAATTCATAGACTTTGTTTCAAAATATGATTGGCCTGGAAACGTCAGGGAGTTGGCAAATTATGTGGAAAGATATGCGGTGCTTAGTCAGAAAACAAAAGCCGCCCATTCGCTCCTATTTCAGGAGTTCGGGATGGAAAATGCGGAAAGGGCAAAAATCAGCCCAGATGTCACCTCTATAACACTTAAGATAGATGACTTGGGCAACATGGAAAAGCAAATAATAAAACACGTGGTAGCCCAGTGCGGAGGGAATAAACAACAGGCGGCCTTGCTGCTGGGCGTCAGCCGCAGCTCCGTGTGGTACAAAATTCGTAAGGGTGACCAACTTCTGAAATAATCTGGAGTATTGGGGAGGGTATTTTTTATGTCCATAATTTAAACGCTATTGCATTGAAGTGTTTTAATATTAAACTGGCTATTTCGGAAAATCATAATAATAACAATCATATTAGATATTTATAAATTGGTACTAATTTTGCTAATTATCAGCTACGGGAAAGATTTTGTGCGCTGCACGTTTTTACCATGCGCAATGCGCTTTGCAATTTCAAAAGATCAACGAGCGCCTCGGCCTGTGGGAGGTCATGCCAATATTTCCACACCAAAGCGACGGAACTTAGCAACTTAAAAGTAAGACTGTCAAAAAGTTTTGATGAGGTTATTGTCAATTAGATCAACGATGAAGAAAAGGTGATTGGGAAGATGGGTGATGCTAGAAGTTGCAGAAGTGACTGCAAAAGGATCGGATTTATTGGTCTCGGTCTAATGGGTGCCCCCATGGCAATGAATCTCTTGAAGGCCGGCCAAATACTCCATTGCTATGACCTGATGTCGGATAGATTAACGCCCCTTCAACGTGCCGGTGCTATTATCGCCAGTGATATTGCGGAGATTATGGAAATTACGGATGTAACAATTCTATCATTACCAAATCTACGCTCTGTACAAGAAGTGACAGAAACCATGCTCCAAAACACCAGAGCGGGACATGTCATTATCAATACCAGTACAGTGACCACGTCTCTATCTAAGAAATTAGATTCGTCGTGCAAAGAAAAGGGGGTGACATATTTTGATTCCCCTGTAAGTGGCGGTGTTAAAGGCGCCGAGTTAGGAACACTTACGTTTATAGTCGGCGGAGACAAAGAGCAGTATGAACAGATTAAGCCAATTCTCTCCTATATGGGCAGGGATATCTTTTACGTCGGAGCTATCGGTGTGGCGAGTATTATCAAATTGATCAACCAACTTCTTTTTTTTACAGGAGTTCTGAGTGTATGCGAAGCTGTTTATCTAGCGAACAAAGCCGACATGGACAAAAAGACCGTGTTTGAAGTTGTCGCAAGAGGATCTGGCAATAGCTACGCTCTCCAGACGCGCCTGAATGATTTCATTCTGGCAGACAATTATGAACCAGGTTGCAGTGTAAATCTAGCACTCAAAGATATCGAGCTTTTGCTGGCAGAAGCAGCAAATTTAGGTATAGAGCTTCCTGGTGTGTCAATGGTCAAAAAACGATTATTGGCTGCGAAGATCCTTGGGATTTCTGAAAAAGAGATATCCTTAATAGCCTCTTATTTTGAAGACGTAGTGAAACAGAATCCATAGTTCAATTGACAATACCTTCATTTTGAAGGCGGATTTAAAGGTATTAGGTGGATAATGTGAAAAAAAAATCTAGGGCCGGGGTTCTGGAAGCGCCCCGCAGTTTTGTCGTCCGGGAGTTCGAAACCCCCAAAGTAGGGGAAGAGGACATCTTGTTAGAGGTGGAGATGTGCACGATCTGCGGCTCCGACCTGCCGGTATACAAAGGAATGTCTCCCGAGATCCAATTCCCGATTATCCTTGGGCATGAACTGGTTGGCCGGATCGCGGATATGGGGAATAAAGCCAAAGATAATGATCAGCTTAAAGTGGGCGATCGGGTGGTTTATGGAGGATGGGAAGGATGTGGCACCTGCAGACTCTGCCAGGAAGGGAACTCCCGCCTCTGTCAGGTAAAAAAATACCCCACTCGCTCTTGCACCCAATACCCCCATTTATTTGGAGGTATGAGTGAGTACATGTATATTTTTGGTGGAAGAGATTTGCATAAGATCTCCCAAGAAGTTCCAGCGGAAGCTGGGTGTATGGGGAACAATGTGGGCAATGGCGTTTATTACAGCCAGTTCCGGGGTAGAGTTAAAAAAGGCGACGCCGTGGTGATCAGCGGGGTTGGCGGACAAGGACTGGGTTGTGTAATAGGGGCCAAGGATATGGGTGCGTCCCCGATCATTGTCACGGGTTTAGGTTGGGATCGGGACCGCCTTGATTTCGCTAAAAAGCTCGGAGCCGATTATGCCATCGACGTGGAGAAGGAAGACCCCGTGGAAAAAGTGAAAGCTTATACCCGAGGAGAAATGGCGGATGTCGTTGTCGAGACTTCCGGGCACCCCCAGGCTTTGAAAATGGCGATGAGCTATGTCCGTCCGACGGGGACGATTACCATGGTGGGAATCAACTGGCCGAATCTCCCTCTCGATGGCAGAATGGTCAATGAAATCGTATTTAAAGAGCTAAATGTATATGGTGCCTTGGGTCCACGTAAATCGGCAATGGAACGAGGAATCCAGATTATCAATTCTCGGAAATTCCCGGTTGAGGAATTCATCACCCACAGGTTCACTCTTTCCCAACTCAACGAGGCTTTTCAAACCTTCGATGAAAAGAAAGGGAAATGCATCAAAGTCGGAATTAACCCCTGGCAATAAAGGGGCCAAGGCGCTGGCATTTCGAAGCGAAAAAGGATAAAGAAAAATGGCCGAGCAACTTATCGATTACTGGAAGACGCATAAAGAAATTCGTTTTGAGGAGTTTGAAGGAAAACCCGGCAGGATTATTAACGCCTGTCTTTTTGCAGGCTCTGACCTTCTCGATGGGATTGTGGCGATTGCCAAAAAGTATCAGATCCGGGCGGGAATTGTTACCGTATGTTTCGGCAGCCTCTCGAAAACCGAAATCCGGTGGGAAGAGCGGACGAAAGAAGGACCCAGGGGCGACAAGCGCTCCGAGCCCAGACTTCTTGAAGGACCGATAACCTTTTTGTCCGCCCAGGGCAAGGTTGGCGTTCCTCGGCAAGGAAAGCCTTTGATCCACATGCATGGGGTTGTGGCGGATACCAAAGGAAAAGTATGGGGTGGCCATTTATTCCCGGATGAGAACCCAACCTTTTCGACAATGGAAGTAGTCATTCAGGAAATTGAAGGTATCGAGTTTGATAAAATATTCGACCCGGAAACCAATTCCGCGCTTCTCAGGGCCAGAAGGATTGAATAGCCTTGGCCGGGAATTATTCGCCGCAAGCAGCGGGGAATAAAACTCCGAGGGATTCAAGCAACGCCAAAATCCAGGTCCGAATTATTGAAGGAATTAGGAGGATAAAAATGGCTGGAGAAAATGTTAAACATATGACCGGAGGGGAAGCCATCGCCGAAATGCTCCACCTCTATCAGGCCCAGTATGTCTTCGGAATCGGCGGCTTCCAGCTGCTCCCTTTTTATGATGCCATCGCCCGGGCTGGCAACCGTCAGCCCCGACATATCGTGGTCAACGATGAACGCACCGGTGCCTTTGCCGCCGATGGCTACGCCAGAATCTCCGCCCGAATCGGCTTCTGCGATGCAACGCTGGGCCCCGGAGCCACCAATCTTACAACCGCTTTGGTTGAGGCGACCACCGCGGGGATCCCCATTGTGGCTTTAATCGGAGATTCCAACCGCGATCATTCGGGCAAGAATATGACCCAGGAGACCCGCCAAGCCGAGATCCTCTCTCCCATCGCAAAGGAGTTGATTCGAGTCGAACGGGGCCATCGCATTCCCGAGCTCATGCGAAGGGCCTTTGTAGTGGCCACTTCCGGCCGTCCGGGGCCTGTGGTCCTCAACATCCCCGAAGATATTGCCCATAACAAGTGGGAATATCCTCAGGATGAATTTTATATCGACCGCTCCACCCAAGCGGTTCCATCCCGGCGGATACGGCCGGACCAAGCAGAGCTTAAAAAAGCCGCGGCCCTGATCCGCAAAGCGGAGAGACCCGTCCTCCTGGTTGGAGGCGGTATCCACTTGTCCCAGGCCTACCCGGAGCTCCTCACTTTTGTGGAGACTCTAAACATCCCTGCGGGCCACACTTTGACCGGCAAGGGAGCCCTGCCCTGCAATCACCCTTTGTGCATCAACCTGTTTGGACGCTACGACCGGGTGGCCAATCATTTCATCCGCAGCGCCGATTTGATCATTGCCCTGGGGTTTAAGTTCGGCGAGATCGCTACGGTCCGCTACACCCTGATCCCCCAGAATACAAAGGTGATTCACATCGACATCACTGCCGAGGAGATCGGGCGGCACCAGAAAGTAGAAGTCGGCCTCTGGGCGGACTGCAGGGCCGCGCTTACCGACCTGCTTGAAGAACTACGGGATGAGGCTTCGAGTCAGAGAAAAAAGAGGGAGGCCTATTTCTCCGAAATTCAGGAGAAAAAAAAAGAGTGGAAAATAAAGAATCTCGAGAGGCTCACGAGCAACGAGAAACCCATCAGCCTGGCCCGGGTGTGCTATGAGCTTACTCAGGCAACGCCGTCCAACGGAATTTTATTGACCGACGGAGGGTTTGCCGCCCACTGGGCAGGTCTCCTCTACGATACCCCTGCCGCTGGAAGAACTTTCGTTGCCAACCGCGGCAACGCTTCCATAGGGTACGGGCTGCCCGGAGCGATCGGGGCCCAGCTGGCTGCGGGGGATTCCCCGGTCATAGCCATGACTGGCGACGGCGGATTTAACATGTCCATGGGAGACCTCGAAACCGCCATTCGGGAAAAAATCCCCCTGACCCTGGTCATCGTAAATAATGCGGCTCACGGCTACGTAAAAGGCCTCCAGCATGCCCTCTGCAAGGGATGTTATCAATCTTCGGACTTAAAGGAAATGAATTACTGCAATATCGCCAGGGAGATGGGATGCCAAGGCATCCGCGTGGAGGACCCGAAGGATCTTGCCGGCGCCCTGCGGAAAGGCATTCGGGAAAGGTCCGGCCCTAGTTTGATTGATGTAGTGGTTACTCGAGATCCGAGCCGGATGCTCCCGGGCGTGGATGCGCGATCGCAGCTTAAGTTCAAGGCCGGGGATCGCCCCGTATAAGAATATTACCTAAAAAAGCGCGAGGAAGGGTGATTTTTAAAAATTAACAAGTTTCAAAAAGCTCTATAGTAGTCATAGTAGCCAACGATATTGAGCTGAAAGGAGAACGAGGAAGTGATAGTCTTCATAGGAATTAGCCTCATGATTTTCTTTTTGCTTATCGGTGCACCTGTAGGATTTGCCCTTGGTCTCAGTGGAGTGATAGGACTATATTGGGTTGGCGGGATGGATGCGGTAAGCGGGGTTATGAATACGGTACCCTATAGGACGGCGGCAAGCTACACATTGACCACAATTCCGATGTTCATCCTGATGGCGGAATTAATCTCTGAAAGCGGTATTGTGAAGGAACTTTTCTCCGCAGCACAGAAATGGTTGGAGCGTCTTCCTGGAGGACTTGCGATAGCGAGTGTTTTTGCATCGGCGGGCATGGCAGCACTGTCTGGCTCAAGCACCGCATCAGCAGCCGCTTTAGCAAGCATTTCGATTCCGGAAATGATACGTCACGGCTACAAACCTCATGTGTCTGCAGGTGTCATTACCGTAGCAGGCACATTGGCCATTATGATTCCCCCCAGTATCCCGTTCGTCATTTATGGAGCCGTCACAGAAAATTCTATCGGGAAGCTTCTTATCGCCGGGATTATCCCGGGATTAATGACAGCGTCTGTGTATGCTTTGGGGATTATCATTTGGAGCAAAATCAGCCCGAATGATATGCCGCGCTCAAGTTCAAGATATAGCTGGCAGGAGAAGTGGCACTCAATCCGTGACCTCTGGGCGTTTGCAATACTGGCAAGTATGATTTTGGGATCTATGTATCTTGGCTTGGCAACGCCAACCGAGGCGGCTGCGGTAGGTGCGTTTGGGGCATTGGTGATCCCTCTCTTAAAAAGGCAGATTGCCTTACGAGGAATCAGAAAGGCTGTTCACAAAACAATTGAAGTTACAACGATGATATTTATGATTATTATTGGTGCCATGATCTTTGGATATTTCCTGACCATGACACAGGCAGCGCAAGGGCTGATAGGCTACATCGGTGGTTTGCATACGTCGAGGACAATGGTTTTATTCTTGATCGTGGTCATGTATTTAATTCTGGGTTGTTTTCTGGACGTAATCGCGATCTTGTTGATTACCCTTCCGCTTGTCTATCCATTGATAATTTCTCTTGGTTACGATGCACTCTGGTTTGGCGTCATTATCGTAAAACTAATCGAAATTGCCCTTATTACACCACCGCTTGGCATGAATGCCTACGTGGTTAGTGCTTCGTCCAAGATACCGCTTGAACAGGTTTTTAGGGGTACGATCGTGATGCTATCGTTCGAAGCCGTGACACTGGGTTTACTTCTTTACTTTCCTTCTATATCTACGTGGTTACCCTCGATGATGCTTACAAGCATAAAATGAATGAATTTCATTCAAATACCATTTTGCTGGGTCAGTCGTACCAACGTATGTTGTATGTTCCACTATTGGAAGGCGGAAACTAAAATAACCGTAAAATTCAAAAAAGGGGGGGTAAGCAATGAAGATTACAATCAGGTTTCTCTTGTCAGCGGTCATGGTTTTTATGTTTTGCATGCCGGGAACAGTTGATGCTGCAGACAATGTCGTAAAACTAAAACTTGCAGATTCTTATCCGGTAGGTCACACTTGTTATAAAATGGCCCTTAACTTCAAGAAACGCGTGGAAGAGATTACAAAAGGAAAGGCAGTTGTAGAATATTATCCATCGGAACAGCTAGGGAAGCTTAAAGATCTGTTGCGCATCTGCAGCTCCGGAGTCGCCGACATAACTAATGTTTCACCCAATTTTTTTGCGGGACAATTGCCCTTGAATACATTGATGGCTAGTCCCTTTTATACAACGGCAGTCGAAGGATCTGCTATAAATCAACGGTTATTGTTTGAGTCGCCGGAGATTATTAACGAGTATAGTAAATACGGTGTCCGACCAATCATGGGATACGCTACAAATCAGTATGATGTTGTTACCACGAAGAAGCAAGTCAAGAATCCCGAAGATGTCAAGGGGCTTAAGATAAGAACACCTGGAGGTTTTTTTGACAAGATCGCCGTTAGATACGGAATTTCTCCTGTTAGCATCGCCAGTCCTGAGATGTACGAAGCGGCGCAACGGGGAGTATTCGATGGAATGCTTCTTACTTTTCCTGCTGTAAAGCAGTATAGGTTAAACGAACTCGTAAAATATTACACTTACGGACTGAGATTGGGATCGAATCCAAATAGCTACATTATTAATGAGAAAAAGTGGCAAAGCCTGCCCAACGATGTCAAGGATGCCGTGCTGCAGGCCGGGAAAGAGGCAAGCGGCTATTTTGGGGAGAATTGGGATAAAGAACAAGAGGATTTGGCCGTTTCATTTGCAAAAGCGGGAGGAGTCATCACCAGGATCTCAAAAGAAAAATTAAAGGCTTGGATGCAACCAATGAAAGGAATAGAAGAAGATTGGTTAAACGACATGGAAAAGAAGGGTTTGGCGGGTCGTCCTGTCTTCGATAAATTCCAAAAACTGTGCGACGAAATTGCTAAATAAAGGATGCCAAGAAGAAGTTCTGATGCCGGAGTTTCATTGGCGTGTGTTGCAGAATAAGCAGACATCAGAGCAGAAAGATGAAGTTAGAATATGATAATCATTAATAGAGTGATGGATTGGATAGAAACGGTTGCTGTTGAACTTAGCGCCTTTTCGGTGATGCTGATAATGCTTTTTACGTCCGTTGACGTCATTCTAAGAAAGACAATGAATCTGTCTTTCCCAAGTCTATATGAGTTTACGGAAGAGTATTTAATGGTGGCGGTTGTATTTCTCTCTCTGAGCCATGTTTATAAAATCGGAGGACACGTAAGAGTTACGCTTATTGTATCACACTTTATTGCGCCCACGATAATGGCTCGGGTAAATAAAATACTGGTAGTGTTATTCTTAATGTTTTTCAGTATCATGCTTATACAGGGTTTTGCAACCGCGGCGGAGGCTTGGAAATTTAAAGAGGTGTCAAGCACTGTTTTAGAATATCCCATGGCCCCTGCACTATTTATGGTTCCAATAGGAGCGTTTCTTGTCTGTATCAGAATAATACAGAAGATTATTACCCCTGAGTCAGAATAATAGGGAACGCGAGAACTGCACAGCCGGTGGGATGGTCCGGGCTTTCTCCTGGGAGAGAAAAAGGGTCGGCGGCGCCGATCCTTGATCAATTCTCAACGATGGGGAAGATCGCCTGATCCGGGGCGGTGCGGAATTCCTCGTGGGTTTTTCCCGGTGGTAGAGAAGGCAACAGATTATCAATCACAAAGGTGAAATCCGCACTCGGTTGGGGAGGCATCAGGCAGCGTCGGCCTCTGCAGGTGGAAAGGATCTGGAGTGACTAAAGGGTCGTCTAAACCCCAAAAATATTGCTGGGTTGAACTTGACTCTTTCATCAACCGCTCCATGGATCATGATTCCAATGAGGATTGCTTAAAATGGAAACGAATTCTGCGGGGAAAGCAAACGAATTAATCGGGATCTGTGGGATCTATTGCGGTACTTGCCCCAAATACTTAGCACCACGGGATAATGACGTCGAATATTTGAAAAAAGCTTCCCATGAATCGGGTTTCCCTATAGAAGAAATCCACTGTGATGGTTGTCTCTCCGACAACGTATTTCCTGCCTGCAGGGTTTGCCGTTATGGCTTTCGCCTGTGTGCCGGAGAGAAAAAGGTAACCTGGTGCTTCCAATGCCCTGAATTTCCTTGTTCCCGCCTCCTGAGCTTTCTACCCATTGATGTCGTCAATGGCATTTCCCACCACGCCAGGCTCATTCAAGAATTGGAGTACATGAAGGAGCAGGGAATTGAAAAATGGCTTGAAAAACAAGACAGATCAGGCCGCTGCCCAAATTGCGGGAAAATGCTCTACTGGTATGCCCGTGAGTGTCCTGCCTGCCAATTTCCACTTGAGCGGCGATCCGGGGAAGGTGACGGGGGATGAAATATCCGTCGAATACGCTTCTATGTCCATAACTCATCTGTCCCTGATCCGGAACGTCACGAAGTAGATTCCTATGAAAGCAATATCGCGGATTGAAATAATTTTCTTGGTTTGTCTCGTTATTTCTCCGACGGCGTTATGTTCGGCATATTTCCTCGATGAAGCCAGGCGAGATCGTAGAGGTTCATATCCCGTTTTCCGTGACCTTCTCGGCAGTTTCTTCGGCCACACATTAACATAGTTTATTGGAAGAGTGTACGTTATAAATGAGCCTCAAAGGATGTAAAGTGCTTCTATGTATACCCCGTTCAGATCGTTAGTATACGGTGCGGTTCATCAATAAACAGCAGGTAGCATTCGATAGGCCGCCCGCCGAAGAGCCCCTGGAGGATGGTTCGGTAGCGGATCATCTGGGGCCGGTACTTGTCGGCAAGGTGGCCGATGCGTCCCGTCTTGAAGTCGATGAGGGTGATGCGGTCAGGGGCGATGATGAGCCGGTCCACGATGCCGAAGAAGCGGGTGTCGGAGAGGTGCTGTTCGGTGAGGACCCTCCCGGTCCGGAAGAGGATCTCGCGCACCTTGGGATTGCCCACGAACCTCTCGACGGCGGCTTGCTCCTCTCCGGCGAGGCTGCCCGGGTCGATCCTTTGGCGGCCGCCGGTGAGCCGGGCGAGCGCCGCGTGGATGCGAATCCCCCTTTCGATCCCCGCCTCGATGGCGGCGGAGCGCA
>JAPLIX010000074.1 GCA_026388865.1 Pseudomonadota bacterium
AACACCGCCGACCCTCACCGGCTTTAGTATGGCTACCGGCGTGAGAGCCCCGGTTCTTCCCACCTGAACCTGAATATCCTCAATAACCGTTGTCTCCTGATGCGGCGCGAATTTAAAGGCCGTAGCCCAGCGCGGGCTTTTTGATATAGTGCCCAATGCGTTCTGCAGGTCAAACCAATTCACCTTGACAACAGCACCGTCTATTTCATAGGGCAGCGTTTCCCGCATTGATTCTATTTTCTGACAGGCTGCAACTGCCTCCCTGATATCCTTACAGAGCGTTATGTGCGGATTAACTTTAAGGCCCCATGCTTTAAGACCCTGCAGGAGCTCCCCCTGAGTTTTAAAAGTGACGCCTTCAATCTCACCAATACCGTAGCAGTACATGTCAAGGGGCCTTTGAGCAGTAACGCGTGAGTCGAGCTGGCGTACCGAGCCGGCTGCTGCGTTGCGCGGATTGGCGAAAAGCTGCTCGCCGCTTTCAGTTCGTCGTTTATTGAGAAGCTCAAAGTCTTTTATAGCCATGATGACCTCCCCGCGCACGGCAATGCGGCGAGGAACGGGAGTGACTCCACGCTTATGCAGCAAAAGGGGAATTGCTTTGATGGTCTTCAGGTTTTGCGTTATATCTTCGCCGTTGTACCCATCACCGCGGGTTGAGCCCAGTATAAGGCGGCCGGCCTCATAGATAAGCTCAACGGCAAGCCCGTCAAGCTTTGGCTCAACCACATAATCTATCTCTTCCTTTGATTTAAGAAACTTTTTTACCCGCTCATCAAACTCCAGCACTTCTTCCGGAGACATGGCATTTGCAAGGCTGAGCATGGGTACGGTGTGTTCTACCGGGGAAAATTCCTGAAGCGGTGAAGCGCCAACGCGCTGGGTAGGTGAATCGGCGGTGATCAGATCGGGATGCTTGTGTTCAAGCTCCTGCAGCTCTTTTAAAAGCTGGTCATATTCGGCATCAGAGATCTCAGGGTCATCAAGGACGTAATAGCGGTGATTATGATAATTAATTTTATTTCGAAGCGCTTCAATAGATTCCTTCGCAGACATGGTAGTAGCTGCAGCATTAACACTGGATTTTTAACGTTACGCCGTAAACCTGCGGCTTTTATTATTATGCCCCGAATTTTGCCAGCCTGTTTGCATTGGCCAGAGCAACCCAGATGAGATGAACCGAATCCATGCGGCCAAGTCCTCCCTGGATGCAGCTTATTTCATCAAACTTCGTCACCGCGTCAAACCGGCAGCAGTCAGAGCGAAGCAGCACCGGCACCGGATGCCAGCTGTGACCTTTAAGCAGGGCAGGGGTGGAGTGATCGCCGGTGACCACCAGCACATCGGGCTTAAGGCTGAGCACCTGCGGTATGTAGCCGTCCACCTCCTCGATGACCTTTACCTTGGCATCAAAATCGCCGTCTTCACCGCGCGAATCAGTTGGCTTTATATGGATGAAAAAGAAATCATACTTTGAAAAGTTATTCTTTAGCGCGGTAAATTCCTCGGCGATGCTGTTGATGTTGTCAAGAACCTCCATCCCCAGTAGCCGGGCTATGCCCTTATACATGGGATAAGCAGCGATTGCCACTGAGTTAAGCTTGTAGCGCTCAAGCATTGAGGGATATTTCCTATGCTTGGCAAAACCCCGGAGCAGCATCATGTTAGCTTTTGGCTCATCAGAGAGGATGCGGGTAACCTGATCAATAAAATCAGCGGCGATGCCGGCTGCTTCCTCTGATTCCTTATTCACCGCCTTAGGGGGAAGCGGTTTTAAGCCGGTTTTCTGCGGGTCAGTGTCCTCAATATCACCGTGCAGGTCCCGGCCGCGCAATACGACTACGGCCCGGTGCTCCTTTACCGGTTTCACGATGACTTCATCAAGACGCGGGTGCTTCTTAATATTTTTTTCAACTTTTTCACAAATCCTGATGTTATCCTTGGTATCTATGCGGCCGGCACGGCGGTCGGTTATAATGCCGTTTTTATCAACCGTGCAGAAGTTGATTCGAGCGACAACATCATTGGCAGTGAGCGGAAAATCAATGCCGGCGGCCTCCAGTATGCCGCGGCCGATGCTGAACGCGACGGGGTCATAGCCAAACAGGCCAAAGTGGGCCGGGCCGCTGCCCGGGCTGATGCCGGGGCTTACAGGATCAAGCAGGCCACAGATTGATTCAGCGGCAAGCTGATCGAGGTTGGCAGTTTTTGCAGCCTGAAGCTCTGTGCCGCCT
>JAPLIX010000055.1 GCA_026388865.1 Pseudomonadota bacterium
CGGCCGCCGGCATTGCCGATGGCCATGATTGCTACTGCCACGAATGCCGCATTGGGCATGCTTTTCTTTGCAATACCGGCAATGCTGCTGATAACCATCAGTCCGACTCCTGCCCCGATAAAATAGACAAACCACAGAATCCAGAAGTTTACGGTTGTCATCATCTCCGCTGCTGTCGCGTCATTGGCAGCCGGCTTTTTTGCCGCCGCGCCTGCCTGCGGTGCTGCGCCTTCAGGCACATAACCTGCCGGGGGGTTTACCATAAGGGTTGAAAGACCGCAGACCACGATAAGAAAGGCGATGCCGAAAATCATCATCGAGGTCTGGATGCCGGTTACCTTGATAAGATATTCAGACAGCGGCGCAATGTAGACTGAAGCAAGACCGAATCCGGCGACCACCAGTCCCGCGATCATGCCGGTTTTTGCCGGGGGAAACCATTTGAGTGCCGGCGGTGTTGCCGCGGAATACCCGAACCCGATACCAGCCCCGGCAAGAACGCCAAAGCCGATAATCCAGGTGGAGAGCGCGTTGGCCTGAGAGCATATGAGCAGGCCGATGGCAACCAGAATGCCGCCGATAAACGCGGTCGCCCGTGGTCCAAATTTATCCTGACATTTTCCTGCAAGAATCATTGAGAATGCAAATACAAGACAGCACACGGAGTACGGGTCATTGAGCTTGGCAAGGTCCCACGTAAATGCGCCTTCGCCGCCTTTCTCGATAGAGGCCTTAATAGCGCCCTTGAAAATACTCCAGGTGTAGAGAATACCGAGCGCCAGATTAATTCCGATCCCGGCAAAAGTTACGGTCCAGCCTTTGTTTTTGATAGGTTCAGTCATAGTATAATCCTCTCTAAGTGTTAAATTTAAAAATTGCGTAATTCTACAAGAAATCTTCAATAAATGTCAAAATATATTTTCATGGAGCTCGATTCAGCTTGACAGCAATGGGCGCAGCAGATACTTTATGCCCTATGGATCAGAACTTAAAAAAACGGCTCATGACGCTCCTGCTGGAAAAATCCATAAAATACAGCGACACCCCGGAGTTCAAGCTTGCCTCCGGTCGGATGAGCGATTTTTATGTTGATTGCCGGAAGGTCACCCACAACGCTGAAGGAAAGTATCTGATCGGGAATATTATTTTTGCTCTGATACAAGAGCTTCCCGTACAGGCCATCGGCGGGCTGACCCTGGGGGCTGACCCGATTGCCTCAGCGGTTGCCTATACCGCATTTCTCAATAAAAAGAAGATCAACTCTTTTGTCATCAGAAAAGAGCGCAAAGAGCACGGGCTGAAAAAACTTGTTGAAGGCGATGTGCAGCCAGGCGACCGGGTCGTTATCGTCGATGATGTTATAACGACCGGCGGGTCCACCATCAGGGCCATCGAGGCCGCCCGCGAAGAAGGGCTTGAGGTGGTAAAAACAGTCGTGCTGGTTGACCGCGAGGAGGGCGGTAGAGAAGAGATCGTAAAGTGTATTTCTTCAGTCGAGGCGCTTTTTACCAAAACAGAATTGCTGGAAGCATACCGAAAAGCACGCGGGGTTTAGCAGGCTGTTGAAAAACACCCATCTGCTGCGTTGCGCTTATCCTTCGTCATTGCGACGTACTGAAAAGTACGCCTCATTCCTCTTGATTTCGCGCGCCTTGCATCTGGATATTTTTGACCAGCCTGTAAAGACTACTTTTTCAATAACCTGATAGACGTGGGGGGGCAGGCGCGTCAGGATTTTTCCCCGGTCTGCAGCCACTGATAAAAAAGATCTGCTGCCAGCCATTCCCAGCGGCACAGCGGGTTATCAGGCGCCCACAGGCTCTGTACCACCGGCGGTTCCCCTTCTTTCTCCATAATCCACGTGTAATAGGGGAAACGACTGCACACCAGGCTGGTTGGCCGGGGCGGCACTACTTCTTCCCGCTCCATGAAAAACCAGGTCAGCACCCAGAGCACTTCTCCCACCGGGCTGAACCGCCAGGTCACCTCCTCCTGAATGGTTTCCCTGTTCATCCCCTGCAGCTGTTCCAGTAAAAGAGGAATGATATGGTGCCAGGCTTCCGCACAGGTCTCGTGGCGCACGGCCTGCTCTATAATTTTCCTTTTCCCCTCGAGCGGGATAAGGTTTAAATCACTGATAATAAACTTGTGAATGTCCTGCAGCGCGAGATTGAGTCCCTGCTGGCTCGAAAGCTTTATGGCGGGCAGATCATCGAGCGCCCGCGCGACAATTCCCTCTGCCTGGTAGTGGTTAAACAATTCGCGCACCCAGGCATTCAAGCAATAGCCTTTTTCAGGCGGCAGCAGTTCCTGCGGAAGGCTGTATTCACCCCGTGCTTTGAAATCCTCGTACATTTTTTGAATCAGTGAAGATGCCATTGTTTCTCCAATCAATAATTAAACTTTTTAGCAACAAATGAATTGTCAGCTCATCTGTTTTGCAGACATAACAGCTTACCCTGTGGAACAAAACTGATTAATAGCCGTTAACCACCACTAATGATGGCGGCGGATTTATGATCTTTATAAACCCCACCGGATCGCCCAGGGCTTCGGCCCGCTCAATCCGGACCTGCGGGATGGTCTTGAAAAACTTCATCCAGTGATAGGAAATTATTATCTCCCCCTGTTCTGGAACGATATCGCTCAGCTCCAACCGGTTATAATCAGCACGCACGGTTCCCGACCCCTTCAGGAAAAAAGTGGCCGTTCTCTTAACTTCATATACGGTAAAATTGTCAATGTCAGAGAGTCTCACAATATAGCCGGGGAACCGGTTGTCAAAGAACTGTTTTGATTCTTTTCGCCAGGCTGCAATCCAGCGCACGTTATAGCCGTCAAAATAGCGCTTCAGGTCTGCAGGGGAGAAGGTTTCAAGTTTTCTTTCGAAGAGCGTGCCGGCGGTAAAGCTTGCATAGCTGTGGAGAATGGGATACATGGGGCGTGGGCCGCACAGATATTCCCGCTTTACGTACTCCGGTAACAGGGCGGTGTAATGAGAACCAAAAAATTGATGCAGGGTATCGAATTCAGAATCTTCAATGAGAATTCTGCCCGCGCGCGACGTATGGTCTTTAAAATAGGCGGTCAATCTCACAAACGGGGCCGGAACGGCGCAGCTCAGGCGATACAGATTGCAGGTGTAAATGGTGTACAGTATTTTTCCTGCCGGCGCCACCATCACTATGAGCAGCAGGCAGGCAGCGCACAGCTTTGCTGCCGCGGGTTTCCCCTGCAGCAGGGTGCGGGCAAGCAGATACAACCCGGCACTTGCGGGAATGATGAGCAGCAGATTTAACGCCAGGGTGAAGCGCTGGGGCTGCAGCGGTGGAAAGAAATTGGTGTGGGAGCCATAATAGGCAATGATGAAAAGAAACAGCCCCCCGGCTGCAAACGCCAAAAACAGGTTAAACCTTTTTTCTTTCCACCAGGAATATAGTCCGTAGAGGCTTAAAACCAGCACGAATGTGTCAATAAATGTGCTGTTTAATTCAGGAAGTTTTCGATGCATAACGCTCGGCTGCTGCAGGAGATAGACCTTGAGGGGCTCAAAAAGGTTCTTGATCTGCAGAGTAAACTCATAGTTTTCCGGCCGCACGGTTTTGTCATTAAAAAATTGTGCCACCGGCAGCAGCCAGTAGCTGTTCACAGCGAGCACAAACATGGCCATGCCGGCCATTGCGGCATGCTGCTTGAGAGACAGCCTGCTTACGTTTCCGGCATATAAAACAGCAATGGGGATGGAGAGAGGCACCGGGGTCAGTATATGCATTAACAGGGAAAGCGCGGTGAGCAGGCAGAGGATGAGGTATCGTGTTACCGTAAATGATTCAAAGAGTTTATAGAACAGCGATAGCAGGTAGATGGAAAAATAGACCATAAAAACATAGGAGAGCATCCCCCAGGACACAAATTCGACGGGAAGAGAAAGATGAAAAAAAAGTATTCCCAGCACGGAGGCAATCAGGCTGGGGCCCCGGGCAAGGTTAAAGTTCCGCGCCGCAGCGTAGAGGAATAGCGGATACAGCAGCAAAAACAAAATAAAATACAATTTAAAGGCAAACGGTCCCAGCAGCGGGGACAGAACAAAAAAGAACAGCTCCCAGGCCTTATTATCAGCATTTGCCAGGGCACCGCTCGGATACCCGGCAAGAAAATAGGGATCATAGCCCCAGCACCTGCCGGAAGACGAGAGGAAATACCTGCTGGTGAGGCACTGTGAAAAATGCATTGCGTAGTCATCAGTATAAATCGGAGACGGTGAGAAAATATCTACAGGCTTGAGGAAAAGAGTAACGGAAACAGCAGATGTTAGAATAATGAGCAGTAATATAGGGATGGCACGTGTTCTTGACATGATGCGTTTTTTCAGGAGGAGCCGAACCCAAAGCTCATGAGACGCTCGCGTATTTTAGTTTTAAATGTTGGAAGAGCAATTTTAATCGTGAGCAGCAGATTGTAATTAAAAGCTTTCAGCATAAGGTAGAAATAAGATACGGGTTCAATAAAAAGCACGATGAAAAAATATAAAATAGCAAGTACTGATTTTGCAATCAGTTTTTCTCTGTTCCGTATAAAATAGTCTATCATGGGTGATGTAATCAGCGGAGAAATCCTCACCAGCTTATTCAAATACGTGGGCTGGTAGTTAAAATAATTTCTGATACCCAGATCAATGGAACCCATTTTTTCGTGAAGCAGATCAAAAATCTCTGTACCTTTATAGAAGGTGAGGGTAAAAAGCTGAAGCTGAAAAGGCTTGCGCACGTTCTGCAGGACGCGCACGGTGTTCAACTCATCCTCCTCTGTTTCAAACGGATTATCGAGGATGACATCGTAGTATCCGCTAATGCCGTATTTCCGCACAATATCGGTTGCCTCTAAAAATTTTTCATTGGATACATGCCGGTGATATACTTCCCTGTTGATC
>JAPLIX010000506.1 GCA_026388865.1 Pseudomonadota bacterium
AGGTACTTATAGGATAGCACGCGGTTTCATTGCAATATAAATCTTGGAGAGAACGATGCCGGATGAGAAAACTGTGATCACCACCTGCACCCATGACTGCGGCGGCAGATGCCTGCTTAAGGCGCATGTCAGGGACGGGGTAATTACCAGGATTGAAACTGATGACGGTGAAGAGCCGCAGCTCAGGGCCTGTGCCCGCGGCCGGGCCTACCGGCAGCGGATTTATTCTCCAGAACGCCTCAAATATCCCATGAAGCGAACTGGTGAGCGGGGTGAGGGGAAGTTTGAGCGCATCTCATGGAATGAAGCCCTGGATACAGTCGCGGGTGAATTAAAGCGCATTAAAAATACCTACGGCAACCCGGCTATCTTTCATGTGAGCTATTCAGGCAACACCGGCACCATGCTGCACAGCCAACTCGCGGTGGTGCGCCTTCTTACCATGTTCGGCGGATTTACGCCAACCTGGGGGTCGGCCTCTTTCTGGGGCAATCTGTTTGCCTCTGAAATGACCTACGGCACGCTCACCACCGGCAACACGCGTAATGACCTTCTCAATGCCCGCTTCATAATACTGTGGGGCTGGAATCCGGCTGAGTCCATCCAGATTACCACCACCAGCTATTACATGGCTCTGGCTAAGGAGGCAGGAGTAAAAATTGTTGCGGTTGATCCGCGCTTTACCGACTCTGCCGCAGCGTATGCATCGCAGTGGATACCGATCAGGCCGGGAACCGATACGGCCATGCTCATCGCCATGGCTTATGTGATGATAAACGAAAATCTGCAGGATCAGAAATTTCTTGATACCTATACCATTGGCTTTGAACGATTCAAAGAGTATGTCACCGGCATAGCCGATGGGGTGCAAAAGACCCCTGCCTGGGCGGAGGATAGCACCGGGGTACCAGCAAATACCATCGAGCAGCTTGCCCGTGAATATGCGGCGCTGCACCCGGCAAAACTTCTGACGCTCGGCGCTCCGGGACGCACCGCATTCGGCGAGCAGTTTCACCGTGCCGCAGCCACCCTTGCGGCAATGACCGGCAACATCGGCATCTATGGCGGTGAATCTGCCGGCTTTGGCCTTGCGCCGGTCGGCCTTCAGCCGCTTGCTTCGGCGGCGCTGCTGCACGGCGGCAAACCCGGTAATCTGCCGGAAGGAACCTCCCCCAAGAAAGGAGTGCACATTACCAAGGTATGGGATGCCATCCTCAAAGGCACGCAAGGCGGCTATCCCGCTGATTTCAAGATGGTCTATACCACCAACGGCAATCCCGTGAATCAGTTCATGAATTCAAATAAAGCCGTTCAAGCGCTCAAGAGCCTTGCATTCGTGGTGGTGCATGAGCAGTTCATGACCGCGACCGCCCGCTATGCTGATATACTGCTGCCGGTCAATACATTTTTTGAGCGGAACGATATTGTCAGGCCATGGCATTCCGCCCCGTATTATATATATGCTAACAAGGTTATTGATTCGCTCCACGAGTCAAAATCAGATTTTGATATATGCACGGAACTGGCTCCGCGATTAGGTATCGAAGGATACAGCGATAAGACCGAGGACGAGTGGCTGCGGCTTGCCTGGGAGTCGGCTGAGCACTTCACCCTCACAAAACCGCTTGCGGGCTATGATGAGCTGAAGCAGAAGGGGGTGCAAAAGATTTCCCTGAAACAGCCTGCTGTTGCTTTCAAGGAGCAGGTGGAGAATTTCAAGAACCATCCGTTCCCCACGCCTTCAGGCAAAATAGAAATCTACTCACAGCGCCTGGCTGATATGAATAATCCGAAGCTTCCTCCCATCCCTACCTTTATTGAGGCGTGGGAAGGGCCGTGTGATGCGCTTGCCCGGAAGTATCCGCTGCAGCTTATTTCAACACACTACAAGAGACGCATTCACTCCCAGATGGATAACATCGCATGGCTCAGGGAGCTTGAGCCGCAGACCGTCTGGATAAGCTCTGCTGACGCGCAACAGCGCAGCATTCAGCACGGCGATATGGTGAAAATATTTAATGACCGGGGCACGGTGGTGCTTCCGGCAAAGGTAACGGAGCGGATTATGCCCGGCGTGGTGAGCATTGACCAGGGCGCATGGTTTAAACCGGATAAAGAGGGTGTTGACCGGGGCGGCTGTGTTAATGTGCTGCTGAAAGACGAGCATTCACCGGCTGGCGCGTTTTGCAGCAACACCAGCCTGGTTGAGGTGCAGAAAATTTAATACTTCATCGAGTATATAGGAGCAACGTTATATCTGTTTACCCTGGACTAATAAATTTTAAATACTAAAATCTAAGCACTAAACAAATCCAATGAGTTACATACCCAAATGAAAGACGTTTAGAAAGTTTGTATTGAAATATTGACATTGTTTAGAATTTCGGTATTTGAGTTTAGGATTTAAAAACATGAGGACCCCGGGTTGGAATAGAAGTTTAAAGAAATTTAATGCAGACATTGTAAATCATTAATGGAGATTGATTGATGCAGATGGCATTTTACTTTGATCAATCCCGCTGCATCGGCTGCTACGCGTGCAGCGTGGCGTGCAAGGACTGGAATAATCTAGAGGCCGGCCCGGCACAGTGGCGGCGGGTGACGGCACAAGAGTGGGGCGCGTACCCGGAAGTTTTCTTAACCTATGTTTCGCTCTCATGCAGTCATTGCGCGCAGCCAGCCTGCGCAGACGCATGCCCGGTGAATGCCATAATCAAGAACGGGAACAACGGGGTTATGGCGGTCAAGCAAGAGGAATGCCTGGGATATGACTCCTGCGGGGCCTGCAAAAAAGCCTGTCCGTACGCGGTGCCGCAGTTTGGCAGCGAAGAGAATGCCCGGATGCAGATGTGCACCTTTTGCAATGATAGATTGAAGGAAAACAGGAAGCCTGCCTGTGTGGACTCGTGCCCGGTGCGGGCGCTTGACGCGGGACCAATAGAAGAGCTGCAGGCAAAATACGGGAAGGTAACAGAAGTGACCGGATTCACATATTCCGGCACAACAAAGCCGTCAATTCTTTTTAAACCACGGTATAAATAAATCCCGAGTCCCCAGTCCCGAACCCCTAATCCGGACAAGCCGGAACCAAATCCGAATAGCGAAATCAGAAATTCGAAACAAATTCAAATGACCAAAGTGGAAAATTTAAAACGACTCTGGTGAAAAATGCTGTTTTGAAGTTTGGAACATTTTAATTTTTAATTTGTTTAGTGCTTCGATATTCGTATTTCGAATTTTTCTTGCCAATAAAATACGAAAATAACAACTAAGGGACTAATCCCTACTCAAAGGGGCTCCACAAATTCAATGAGCATGCCGCCGGTGTCCTTCGGATCAAAATAGGCAACTTTGCTTCTCTTCATATTGAGGATGCCGCTGCGGGTAACATGCCCCAGGTGCACGCCCTTCTTTTCCATGGCTTTCACGTCTTCTTCAAGATTATCAACCACGAACGCAATATGATTGATGCCTTCCGGCGGGTTCCCGAGAAACGTTCTGAAATTCTCTGTCAGCGGCTGGATAATCTCCAGCTCTATGTCGCCGATTGACAGGAAAGCGAATATGGTCTCGGTCTCCGTGCCTCTCTCCGGGACAAAACGGATGTCTTTGTCTTCAAGTCCCAGCAGATTTTTATAGACCGCAAGTGACGCGTCAATATCATTTACAATGATGCCCAGATGCCGTATTTTTTTTATCATGGTATCATGCACCTCCGCATATATGATTAATGGAACGCTTTAAGCCAGTCAAGATAAAAAGGGCTTTGAGGCAACCGGTCAGCAACTGTTGACTATTTGGAAACAGGTATGTTAAAGCACT
>JAPLIX010000576.1 GCA_026388865.1 Pseudomonadota bacterium
GTGAATGAAGGGTTGAGGATTACTTTCAAAAGAATCTAGATGGAAAATATAATTTTTATATCCAGGAGAATCACGTGAAGATAAAAATACAAACATACGGCTCACTTCTGATGTTTGCCTGCATGATGGCTGGCGCCAGCCTGTTCCTGATGTCATGCACGCAGCAGACCGTTACGATTGGAGCGCTGTTGCCCCTCACCGGCGTTGAAACCTCGGTGGGCCAGAGCGCCAGTGCCGCAGTTGAGATTGCCGTTGAGGATGTCAATGCATACCTTAAGGAAAAGGGGGCTGCTTTTACCATCGTGTTAAAAACCGCCGATACCAAGGCTGATCCGCAAACCGCTTTGGAAGAGGCAAAAAAGCTGAAAGCAGCGGGTATTGACCTTTTTATCGGCCCGATCACCAGTAATGAGACGGCATATGTGATCGATTGGGCAAATGATAACGGCACTGTTCTTATAAGCCAGTGCACAGCTCCGTTTCTTGCCATTGCCGATGATAACCTGTTCCGCCTCACGATCGACGACACGCATCAGGCAGAGGAAATAGTTACAACAATGCGTTCGGAAGGAATGAAGGCCATTGTTCCTGTGTACCGGTTTGATGTGTACGCCATGCAGCTTCTTTCGCTGGTAAAGGAAGATCTTGCAGCTGATAAGGAAATTCTGACTGACGGCGTACCGTATGTTTATGGCGCGGTAGAACTGTCCGCAGTGGTTTCACAGTTAAGCCAGGCAGTACAAAAAGAGGTTTCCCAGTATGGGGCATCGGCAGTCGGCGTGTATCTGGTCGCATTTGATGAGGGCGCGGAAATACTTGCTCTTGCCAAAGATGATCCGGTGCTTTCTGGAATCGCATGGTATGGAAGCGACAGCCTGGCCCTTGACAGCTCGCTGATTGATAATGCCGCTGCAGGGCAGTTTGCCGCAAACCGGCAGATCGTTTTTCCCGCGTTTGAGTCAGATGGCGGGGTCGATAAAGACATCCTGGCTAAAATTCAAAATAAAATCGGGCGGTATCCGGAGTCCGAAGCTCTTCAGGCCTATGACGCGGTCTGGATAGCAGCTCTTGCCTATCTCAACGCAGGTATGCGGGCTGATGCCAATGCCCTGAAAGCTGCGATCCCGACTGTAGCCGGGGAGTATACCGGTGCAACCGGAACGACCAAGCTTAACAATGCAGGCGACCGGGCTGACGGCACGTATGCCTACTGGGCTGTCAAGGAAAATGGCGGGCAACTGCAGTGGACCAGACAGGAGTCACCGTGAGGTATTAACCAGCCATTGATTAAGGAGGCAACCTTGAAAACAAGATTCAAAAACTATGTAATCGCTCTTGCTGTAACAGGTATGTTTTTTATTACACTGCCCCAGGCTGCATGTGCCTTTGGGCCTGATGATACGCTTGGCTCCATATGCCTTTTTGCGGGCAATTTCCCCCCGAAAAACTGGGCCATCTGTGATGGTTCACTTATCGCAATCAGCCAGAACTGCGCGCTGTTTTCTTTGCTGGGCACCATGTACGGGGGCGACGGGAGGGTAACATTTGCCCTTCCGGATCTGCGCGGCAGAGTGCCGGTTCATTTCGGCGCAGGGCCCGGCTTGAATAATGACTATACTATCGGTGATACCGGAGGTTCTGAAACCGTATCGCTTGCAAACAGTCAGGTACAGCTGCAGGTCAGCACCGCTGCGATTGACAGCAGCCTGCTTAGCGGCCTTACTGACCCCGCAATTATCGTTACCAATCCCACATCCGTAATCGGGGCACAGAACTTTCAGCTTGGCGGCTCTACGCCCCATGACAACATGCAGCCCTATCTGGCCATGAATTATGTCATATGCATATACGGTATGTACCCGAGGCGTGACGACTGGTGACAAAATGAGCACTACAACTATCTATAGAAGGAGAAATTATTCTTTTTACTCCCTGCACTGTACCGGCAGCAGGTCAGGAGGCCTATCTCGGCTCAATATGCCTGTGGCCTATGGACTGGGCTCCTACCGGCTGGATGCTGTGTCAGGGGCAGCTGCTGTCGATTTATCAGTACCAGGCCCTGTTTGCGATTATCGGTACAACCTATGGCGGTGACGGCACAAGAACATTTGCCCTCCCTGATTTGCGCGGCAGAACAGCAATAGGCGTCGGGCAGGGTAAGGGACTGAACTATTACACCTGGGGAATGACCGGAGGAAACCAGAGCGTCACGCTTGCGTCAAACCAGACGCCCGTCACGGTCGGTTCTGTCGGTATCAAGGCTGACAGCTTTTCAAGTTCAGGCGCCTCGGTCGTAGTGCCGTCAGATAAGGGAATCACTACCGGTACGCAGTCCGCAACGCTTGGCAGTTCCCAGCCCCATGACAATATGCAGCCATATATGGGGCTGAACTATATCATCTGTGTCTACGGTGGTTATTTCCCGCCGCGGCAATGACAGGCTTTAGTCAGACAGGGAAATACCGGTGATGAATCGCTCAGTAAATATAGTTATCAACATGCTGGCGATTTGCGCTTTTGCCTTCGCTTGCCAGTCTCCGCTCAAGCCCATGCCCCTTGCAGAGATGCAGCAGAGCGATTTTGAGCGCTGTGTTGATACAATTTTCACCGCTACCCCTGAAAAAGGCACTGCTGTTGCTTTGAAGCTTGTGCGGGTCACTGAAAAGAAGGACAAGCGCATGAAGTCCTTCAGCCTTGGGTTCATCGGTCCGGCTGACAAACTTCTGCCGCAGGGCACGGTCACGATCGTGCATGAAAAGCTGGGATCGTTTCCCCTGTTTCTATCGCCATTCAAGAAGGATGAACAGGGGATTTATTATACAGCTGTTTTTACCCGGATGATAAAGCAATAGCTCGTCCGCAATAAAAAGCATGCATGGTTATTGCTGCCCGGAATAAACTTTTACGGTGCGCGGCATGGTATCGTGTTTCCGCCTTCACCATGACACGTTGCCGACAGCAGCCTGCCATAAGTATACGTCGCCTCTTCCCGCAGCGCACCACTTGCATAATACCACCTGCAGAAGCCGTCCTGCTTCCCATCCTTCCATGTGCCGGTTACTTTAAGCCTGCCGTTATCATAATACCACGTGCTTATACCGTCCAGCATGCCTGTTTTCCAGTGCGTTTCAGACTCCAGCATGCCGCTGTCAAAATACTTTTTATATACGCCGTCCAGTTTTCCGTCTTTCCAGCTCGTCTCTGTCTCCAGGCTGCCGTCCGGGTAATACGTTGCGGCAACGCCATCCCATGGCGGCACTGCATGGAATTTATCATAATCCGGGTAGTCTGAATATTCCCCGTAATAATAGGGATAATAATCATAACCCCCTTCATAATATCCACCTCCATGGCGATCTCCGTCGCGTCCTGCATGACCGCCATATCCGCCATGTTCCCCGTGTCCGCCAGCATGTCCTCCTGAATATCCTCCGCCGTGTCCGCCCCCTCCCCCGCCGCCCCTGCAATATCCAGGCATTGCTCCAATGCACACGAAAAGTGCGGCAACCATGCATAGCAGCAATATTTTTATGACAGCTTTCATAGTTTTACCCTTTCTCTCGCGTCACGATATACTGGTTATTATAGTGTCTCGCGCTAATCACCCCTCCTTATATAAGTATATCGCATATTCCTGTGAATGGAAATCATGCTAAGGGCACCTGTTTCCGGCCAATCTTGACGGCGCGGTATAAATGCCAAAGCAGAAAGCCTTTCCATGGGTAAACAAAATAGCAGTTGTATTGATTCCCCTATGCCCGAGTTTATGTTATTGTATTCATTATGGAAAAATCGCAGATAAGCGCGGAACAATATCTTCACGCTTCTTCAATAAGCGCAGACAAAACCCTGCAGCGCACCCTCATTATAAGGCTGTCATTGCTGGCAGTAATGATTGCCTGCATCCTCTCCATCGCCCTCTACATAAGCGAGCACAACCGGCTTGCTGATGAGATTACCGAGACGACACTCCAGAAGGCCGCTTATTTGCGCGCGCTTATTATACACCAGCTTGATGCTCCCGGCCTGGGAAACCACGCTGTCATTAAGAAAAGCATTAACGATTTCAAATCCTTGAGCCTTGATCTCGGCAGCGCCAAGACGGTACTGCTTCGCATCTATGACCGCAACGACAATGAAATCGTCTGTTTTATCTATGACGGCTACGACCGGAAAGAGGCGGTCATCCGCTATGCGCAGTTAAACAAGCTTCGCTTTTCCAAAAACATGACGCTTTTAAATAAAACTTTTCGCGAGGACGGCAGGCAGTATATCTATATAGCAATGCCGCTCACCAACAGCGCCGGGGTAACTGTCGCCAATGCTGACAGCCTTCATGCCTTGTATCCGGAGACTCTTGCAACGATAGAGCAGAAAACGTGGCGGACCATAGCTGTCTCAGTGCTCATTGTTTTTGCGACTACCCTGCTGCTCTATCCGGTGATCCTGCGTCTGCTTCGCAGGCTCTCCGCGCTTTCCGTCAGTCTTTTCGCGGCGAACATGGAAGCCCTGCGCATGCTCGGCAGTGCAATCGCCAAGAGGGACAGCGACACCGACGCCCATAACTTCCGCGTTACCATTTACGCGACCCGGCTGGCTGAAGCAATCGGCCTTGAGCGGCACCATATAGAGTCACTGATGAAGGGGTCATTTGTGCACGATGTGGGCAAGATCGGTATCCATGACGCGGTGCTGCTGAAGCCGGGCAGGCTGACTGAGGATGAATTCAATGAGATGAAAAAGCACGTTCAGCACGGCCGCGATATTGTGCAGCGGTCGCACTGGCTCCACAACACCCTGGATGTTGTCGGCGGCCACCATGAAAAATATGACGGCAGCGGCTATGACCAGGGGTTGAAAGGAACGGACATTCCGCTGCACGCGCGGATTTTTGCCATAGCCGACGTCTTTGACGCGCTGACCTCAAAAAGGCCGTACAAGGAGCCGTTCAGCTATGAGAAAGCCATGGCCATCATGCAGGAAGGCAGGGGCACACACTTCGATCCTGAACTGCTGGATGCGTTTGTAACTATATCCCGCGCTCTGTATGACGAGCTTGCCGCAAGTGATGATGTAGAACCCAGGAGATATCTCCTGCGAATTTTAGACCGCTATGTAGACCGTGATGTTCTGGCCATACTGCGCCGGCAGGATAAACAAACATTCTCTTCCCGCGCCTGAGCGTCACGGCAGCATTTTGCCGGGGTTGCGCAGCTTTTCGGGCAGATAGGTTTCAAGAACGTAATTCAACCCTCTCGCGGCGAATGCCTGCTGCTCCACACGCACCCCCATACTTATCATGTCATCCAGCGCGTGCTGCCACGGCTTGTTGTTCTTGAAGAACGGGTCGTTTTTCATGGCATCCTGGGCGCGCTTCTTGTCCTTGTCCTCAAGGGGATGCGTGGGCAGGTTATAGTCCCGTATGTCCTGCGGCGTCACGCCGATAAGCCGCGCCTGGGGCACACAGAAAAATTCACTGATGTGGGCTGCGTTGCCTGAACCGACCTTCATGGTGCGGTAGATGTTGCAGTATCCGTAAGGATCGCCGTCGGTAAACACATAGACGGGGATACTGCAGGCATCGGCCAGAAGCCGCACGAAGCGGCGGTTCGCGCGGGTGGGCACGACGCCCATGGCAATGATGATGCACTTTCCATCCTTCCAGTAGGCATGGCCGTTCAGCCGCTCAAACAGCGCGGCAGTCTCAACCGCGAGTATAAATTTTGCCTTTGTGCGGAATTCCAGCCCTTCCACCCGCGAGGGAATCGAGTAGCTCCCGCGGCCGAACGCGGTACAGTCAATGTCAATTCTTCTGCCGGTCGCCGGATCAATGTCTACCACAATGAGCTCGCCCGCGACCGAGCCGTTCTGCTCGGCGGGGATGAACCCGAGCTGCTCGCGGTTTACCCCGACCATTGCCTCGATGTCATCCATGATGGTATCAGACTCGTCCTGCTCTTTAAAAGAGGCCGGTCCCCAGCCGGCGTTCCCGGCTTCACTTCCCCGCTTCAAAGAGCCTTTGGACGTGTAGTAGACTTCACGTTTGGAGGCGAAGTCGTCGGTCTCGATCAGGTGCTTGGCAAACGCCATCATGCGCACTGACTGGGCAAAAGGTTTGACGGTCTGGTACGAGAGCGTGCGTTTGCTCACCTTGTCTCCAATGGTGAAAAAGCCCTTGCGCGGAGAAAACGAAACATTGGTCAGGCTGCGAATGGGTATGCGAAGAGACGGCCGGCGGCCTCCTTTTATTTCACCGTAGATACCTTCTGCCTGCGTGACCAGCCCCTTCATGGCCGGCGAGCGCGAAATGATGGTCTGTGAACTTTTTTTAACTGCACCGGCAGCATCTGCCTTTTTAGTTTTATTCTTTGGCTCGTCTTTTTTAGCCATTTGTGCTCCTTGTGACTGGATCAATCTCGTGTTTCTTTTTCTCGTTTACGCGGCGCCCCTGCATTATTCCCGGTGCCGCTCTAAAAGCCCGGTCAGGGTCTGCACAACGTTCTGCTCCTCCTTTTCAGAAAAGCCCAGCAGCTCCCGCAGGCCGATGCCGATGTGAGGAATATAGGTTGTGATATAGTCATGCTTGCGCTGCTCGTCGGTCTCGCGCCTTCTATGCGAGAGATATATTTTCAGCTTCCTGCCGCAGTCCTGCAGGGCCTTGACAATCTGCTCCTCGATCTCCGGGTAGCTCGCGATGGCCTCCTTCGATTCGCTGGTGAACGGCACCCAGACCGATGCCATGTGCACGACAATGGTGAGCGGGCCAAGTGGCAAAGAGCCGCGCGGCTGGCTCAGGCTGTAGTTGCGCCAATTGGTCTGCACTACCGACTGGTAGGCGCAGCACCCTCCCTACTGACAGAGAAGCGGCACGCGGTTGGCCATGCGCAGCACCCGGACTGGCGCATCTCCCTCCTGCTCGCTTCCGCCGTAGGCAAGCGCGGCTTCAATGATAAACGGGTTGCCCCGGTACACCGCGGGCGGTCGGGTCGTTGATGCGTAAAAATCCGCTGGCACTACGGACTGGAGCCCCCGGACAAGCTGTTCCTCGCCGATGGGTGCAACACAGCTGGTGGGCGGGTTCATGATCTTTGTCTTTGCGATCCCCTCAAGCAGCTTTTCAATTTCCGCGTGGCTGACTCGCGATACCAGCGCGTTCGGCGACAGGCCCGCGTTTGCGCAGATTTCTTCTGCAACGCGATTTGAAATACGGGAGAATTCATGCTGCAGAAACCCTGCAAGGTTGCGCGCCCTGGTGTCCTTCAGCATCGCCTGCATGACACCGAGCTCGACACCAATCGGGTGGGGCTTTATTTCCTGGGTGTGCGCGGGAAGCTCATGGCTGGAGCGCTCATAGGTAATGGTCTCGCCCCCCGGCTCCTTGTAAATTATCCGCACATGGGGATTGGCAATCGCGGTCTGGCGCAGGTATTCATCTATTGACTGCTTGCCGTCGGTGTGCTTGCCCTCAAGCTCAATCGCCACCTGCGTTCCGTGCTCAACCTCCCATTCAGTTTCCCGATCGCTGATAACCTCAGGCTTGTTTTTCTTGGTGTCGATCTGCAGCCGGAAGTGATGGGCGGGTTTCGTCTTATGCGTGCGGCTGGTGATTTCAACCGGCTTTCCCGTGGTGAGCATACCGTACATGCCGGCAGCGCTGATGCCGATGCCCTGCTGTCCGCGGCTCAT
>JAPLIX010000007.1 GCA_026388865.1 Pseudomonadota bacterium
ATTACTTCACTAGGTGTCAACAATGAAAATAGACTACGCTGGTAGCCGAGCGCTGTAACCAGTTCAGAGCCGCGCAGTTCGCAGTTCTTTCACTCCCCAACTCTAAACTCCTCAACTCCTCCACTCAATAACCCAGGGTTGACAAATATGGCAGGCTTAAGTAATATCTTAACGCTATAGCTATTAAACAAACAAATTAGAATTTCAGGTTTAGGATTTCAAATGAAGTATGTGGTTCTCCTTGGCGACGGCATGGCTGACTACCCGCTGCCGGACCGGGGCAATAAAACCCCCCTGGAACTCAGTCATACCCCGCATATGGATTTCATGGCGCAGCATGGAGAGGCAGGCCTGGTAAAGACCATCCCCGAGGGCATGCCGCCGGGAAGCGATGTGGCCAACCTCTCGGTCATGGGGTATGATCCTTCCCGCTACTACAGCGGCAGGGCGCCCATTGAGGCGGCAAGCATCGGCGTGAAGCTGGGCAAAGAAGATATTGCCTTTCGTTGCAACCTGGTGACCCTGTCCGGGTCAGGCAGCACGCGCTCAATGGATGATTACAGTGCCGGTCATATCACAACAGATGATGCCCGGGTTATAATCAATGCATTGAAACAGGAGCTTGATTCGCCGGAGATAACTTTTTACAGCGGCGTCAGCTACCGGCATCTGGTTGTCTGGAAGGGCGGCATGGAGAAGATGGTCACCACGCCGCCGCATGACATAACCGGGCGGCAGATTTCATCATACCTTCCGCAGGGGGACGGGGCTGACAAGCTCCTGGAGCTCATGAATAAGGCGCGTGCAATACTGGCAACACTCCCTCTTAATCAGGAGAAAATTAAGAACGGACTGAAACCTGCCAACAGCATCTGGCTCTGGGGCCAGGGCCGCTCCCTTTCTATTCCAACGTTTCAGGAGAAATACGGTATCACCGGCGCGGTAATATCAGCGGTTGATCTGGTCAAAGGGCTGGGCATCTGCGCAGGACTAAAACCCATAGAGGTGCCGGGCGCCACCGGGTATCTTGATACCAATTACGAGGGAAAAGCCCGGGCAGCTCTTGAGGCACTGCGGTCAGTTGATTTTGTCTTCCTCCATGTGGAAGCGCCTGACGAGGCGAGCCACAAGGGAAGCCTTGACGAGAAGCTGCAGGCGATTGAGGATTTTGACCGGCGCGTGGTGAAACTGGTGCTTGAAGGGTTGCAGGAGAAATATTCTGATTACCGGGTGCTGGTCCTGCCGGATCACCCGACGCCAATCGCAATAAAGACACACGCATCAGACCCGGTGCCGTTTGCTCTTTTAAGCTCCGGGAAAAACAGTGCCACGGGTCACACAGCATCAGGCTTCAATGAGCGCGCTGCCGGAGCGAGCGGGCTGTTTTTTGAAAATGGCTGGGAGCTGATGGACAGATTTATAAAAGGCACATAGGCACAAAGGCACAAGGAAATTGCAGATTGCAGAATTCAGATTGCGGAATGAAGAGAAGCGAAAGGCAACAGGCAATAGGCAAAAGGCACAAGGGAAAAAATAATGAAAACATTCACAACAGAACACCGGGTTATCTACGGCGACACCGACCCCTTTAATGTGGTCTATTATGCCAACTACTTTGATTTTTTTGAGCGCGGCAGGACCGAAATGTTCCGGGAACTTGGCGTCACCTATAAGGAGGTTTCAAGCATGGGCGTTTATCTGCCGGTGTCGGAGACCTATTGCAAATATCATAAGCCCGCCCAATATGATGACCTGCTGGTGATCGAGACGCGCCTCGCTTATGTCAAGCGGGTGAGCATTAAGTTTGAATACCGGATTTATGTGAAAAATTCCGACGAGCTGCTCGTAGCGGGCTATACGGTTCATGGCTTTGTGAATAAGGACCGGAAGCTGGTGCGCGTGCCCGAGGATATATATAACCGGGTTAAAGACCTGCTGCCGCTTGAGGAGGAAGGCAAGTAGCCGCGATACACTGGTAAAATAAACCATTGACATTACATGGCATAGTTAGCTATACTCAAAAACATAATGATGCGGGGTGGAGCAGTTGGAAGCTTGTCGGGCTCATAACCCGAAGGTCGTTGGTTCGAATCCAACCCCCGCTGTGCACCTATTGTGCACCAAGAACGAACGAAAAAAATGAGGGCAGAACGCTTGCAAAAAGAAAGGCAGAAGCGGTGTTAAAGCCCCTGCCTTTTACTGTCAACAAATCCACTGTTCTAAAATAGAAAAGAAAATAGGGCGCGGACCTCTTTTTACCTCATGCATAACAGAGCAGACGGATTATGTCATTAGTTGATAGTTGAGGTTTGATCCCCCCTTTTGTTTTTGGAGGAGGGGTTATATAATCCTTTTACTCGTTGGGAGTTGTAGTATTGGGACATGAAATTATATTATATTTCTTTTTATAATCTCTTCGATCTTATTTCTTTCAGCTTCAATTTTCTTTTTTACTTCTTCTTGCTTGCCTAACGCTACTTTGATTTCGTTAACGATTTCATGTTGTAATTTTAAGAGTGGGATAGGCAAATAAAAATTATTTAGTTCTTGTGCTAATAATCTACCCCTAATAAATCACTAATAAATCAACCAGCCACCATAACTGATCGGATAGCGCTTGCGCGCCACGCGCCATGCCTGGCGCACATAAAAAAAGCAGGAGCTGCTGCTCCTGCTTGGTGCTGATTGCCTGAGATAACTATTGCGATGCTTCTATCGCGAAATCATGGTGTCGTTAATCAGCGCTTCTGCAACAATTTCTGCAACATCTTTCACCTTTACTTTATCCTGGGCTTTTTCGTCCTTCACTCCGTCCTCAAACATGGTCATACAGTAGGGGCAGGCCACGCTGATGGTTGCCGGGTTGGTGGCAAGGGCTTCCTGGGTCCGTTCAAGATAGATGCGCTTTCCGGTGTCCTCTTCAAGCCACATCCTGCCGCCGCCGGCACCGCAGCAGAAGCTCTTTGCCTGGCGGCGCGGCATTTCAAGGGGCGCGGTCCCGCCGCACACCTTTGCCAGTATTTCCCGCGGCTCGCGGTAAATATTATTGTAGCGGCCCAGATAGCAGGAGTCGTGATACACGATGGAGCAGTCGTGCTGTTTTTTGAGCTTTATGCTTCCGCGCTGCAGGAGGCTGTTAATCAGCTGGGTGTGATGTATGACTTCAAAGTCAGCCCCGAACTGCCGGTAGTCATTTTTAAGCGTGCTGAAGCAGTGCGGGCAGTAGGTGATGATTTTTCTGACGCCGTATTTGCGGAACATCGCGATGTTGTCACGGGCCAGCTGGTCAAACACATATTCATTACCCAGCCGCCGCTGTGAGTCACCGCAGCATTTTTCCTCGGATCCGAGGATGCCCCAGGAGAGGTGAGCGGCGTTCAAGATTTTGGTCAGCGCCAGGGTGACCTGCCGGTTGCGCGGGTCAAACGATCCGGAGCAGCCGACAAAAAACAGGTATTCAACCCGCGCGCCGTGGGAGAGAATCTTGGTATTGCGGTCATGGACCCATTTGTCGCGCTCGCTGGGCGCGATGCCCCAGGGGTTGAAGCGCTGCTCGGAATTTTCAAAAAACCCGATCAGCTCCTCTGGGAATGACGCTTTTTCCATCACCAGGTGGCGCCGCATCCACAGAAGCTTTGGAACGTGTTCGATGAATACCGGGCACTTTTCCATGCAGGCCCCGCAGGTGGTGCATGCCCAAATTGCATCGGTTGAAACGTTATCATCGTTGCCGTCAATAAGAGGTACCGGTGTCGAGGCATCCTCGGGCGCGGAGGCCAGCGTGTCTTCCGGCCGTGTTGCGAGAATCTGCCGGCCGTTGGCCAGCAGGTTGCGCTTGCCCTGGTGTATGACCTCCATGGGATTTAATGGCTTGCCGGTAAAGGTCGCGGGACAGGCCCGGGCGCACCGTCCGCACTCAGTGCAGGAGAAAAAGTCAAGCAGGTCCTTCCAGGAAAAGTGGATGATTTTCGAAACGCCGAAGCGCAGTCCCTTGCGGAAGGTCATGCGCGGCATGGTGGTCACAAAGGAAAAGCT
>JAPLIX010000026.1 GCA_026388865.1 Pseudomonadota bacterium
GGCGGCAGAATGGTGACGGTTATTTTCGTGCGGTGCAGCCCGGGATTTTTCCGCGAAAGAAGGGCCTGGGTGCCCTTTATGCAGACCGGCAGCAGTGATGCGCCGGAACGCTGGGCCACCAGGCCGATGCCCTTTTTGGGCTCGTCGATTGTTCCGTCAACTGAGCGCTGGCCTTCAGGAAAGACGCACATAATCCCGCCTGCCTGTAATATCTGATAGGAGTACTGCATGGACCTGATGGCGGTATCGTGGCTCCCGGTCAATATAATCCTGCCTATCTTTTTCGACAGCGAGAGCGGAAGTCTGCCGAAAATCTGCACCAGGGAGACAAAATAGCAGTTATTAATAATATTAAACGGGAGCAGCCCGTAAATTACCACGCCGTCAATATATGAGTTGTGATTTGGCGCAATAATAAACGGTGGCTGAACAGTCTTGAGCAGTTCTGCCCCTTCAAGCCGTGCCCTGAAAAAAAGTTTAAGGATGGTTTTGCAGACCATATAAAAACAGACCCGTACTAGCGTTAAGAAGAAATTATTTCCCGTAGCCACATGCTCTGCGAGGGGAATATCGGGGGGAGCAACCAGCTTTTCCTGCAGGACATAGGTTTCAAGCCCGGCATCTCCCTGCCCGTCTTCCGCAATAAGGGCCTTGACATCCTGCAGGGTGAGGATATTTCCCGCCTGCTCTTCAGAGATTTTTATCCCGTAGCGCTCTTCAACGGCAAAGAAGAATTCTAGTTTTGCCAGCGAGTCAAGGCCGAGGTCTGTTTCCAGGTTGCCGGCAAGTGAAGGAAATTTTTTAAGCTTCAGCGCCTGCTGCACAAACACCAGAAACGGGTCCTGATCTTCAGCGGGGAGATCTTCTCTTTCTGCAGCAGCGCCTGAGGCTTTTTCTTTTACCAGCTCGACAACCCGGTAGCGCTTGATTTTTCCCAGCGAGGTCTTGGGAAGCTCCTCGTCCACCAGCTCAATCCGTGTCACCCGCTGATACGCGGGCAGCGTATGGGCAATGGTTTCAATCTCGTACTTTATATCCTGGTAGATGGAAGCGGATTTTTCTCGCACGAAATAGTCTTTATTGGGGTATATGACCACGGCGAGGAACTCCCTGCCGTCTTCACTCAGCAGGGTGATGCACAGCTCTTTTATTTTCTCTGACTGGCGGTAGAGCTTTTCCAACTCCTCGGGATAGATGTTTTTGCCGTTGGAGAGCACCAGCACCTCTTTTTTCCGGCCGGTGATAAACAGGTGCCCCTGGTCGTCTATATAGCCCAAGTCTCCGGAAAGAAACCAGCCGTCAACAACCGCTTCCGCAGTAAGATCCGGCCGCTGGAAATAGCCCATCATCACATTCGGGCCCTTAATGCATATCTCGCCCTGCTCCAGTTGCGGGTCTTCCTTTTCAATCTTTATTGAGACACCGGGCGCTGCCCTGCCCACCGAGCCCGGGACCTGCTCGGAGAGCGTATTCATGGCGGCAATGGGGGAGGTTTCAGTGAGGCCGTAGGCCTCGATTATTCTGAAGCCGAGAGCCCGCAGCTTTTTATGCACCTCTGCATCAAGCCGGGCGCCGCCGCTCGAAAAAAACCTGAACCCTTTGAAATTGCGGTGAATGGTGCTGAATAACCGTTGTCCCGGATTTATCCCCAGGGGTTGCAGTACATCAGAGATTTTCAGCAGGGCATAAAAGAGAGCCTGTTTGACCTTCGGCTGCGCTGCCGCGGTCTGAAAGATGCGGTCGCAGAGAAGCTCCAGCACCCGGGGGATGGCAACAAAGGCGGTCGCGCCATAATTTTTTACTGCAGCGAAAATATCCTCACCTTTCAATGAGCGCGGATAGATGATGGCCGCCCCGAAGTACAGGGGCGCAAGCACCGTGCAGGTAAACGGGTACACATGGTGCAGCGGAAGCATGGCCAGCACCCGGTCGCGGCCGGTGAGAAGGCCGTTCATGGACGCGAGCATCGCTATGTTTGAGAGGAAGTTTTCCTCGCTGAGCATAACGCCCTTTGGATCGCTCGTTGTTCCCGAGGTAAAGATAATTGACATGGGCTGGCCGGGAGCAAGCGGGATGATTTCCGGCGCCCGATCTGTTGGCGCAGGCTCAATGTCTTCAAGGTAAATTCTTAGAACCCCGCTGCTGAACATGTTTGAAAACGCCCGGCCGCAAAGGATCAGGGCTGGCTTTGTGAACCGCTCAATAGTTATAAATTCAGCTTCAGTAAACCGGGTGTCCCCGTGGGCAACGGTTAAACCGCACAGGTGCGCGGCACAATAGGCTGCCGGCCATGCGGGTGAATTCTCCCCAACCAGAATGGCAAGGCTTCCCGGCGCAATAGTTTGGGAGCGGATAGCTCCGGCAAAGGAGAAGATCAGTCTTCGGAATTTATCATAGGAGAGCGTTTTTTCCTCGTTGTTCTCAAAATAGAAGAACGCGGTATTATGTCCCCGCTCCTGAGCTGTTTGCAGAATATGTTTTATTAAAACTGTCATGACCATAGAACAATCCATTTCATATTTTTACGGGTGATGCTACAATGGGTTAGAAAGAATTCTTTACCCGGCAAGGGAACGTAGTAATAATTTTATCAGGGAGCACCCTTAATGTAAAGCAAATGGAGGAAAAGGCTATGAAAACTATTTTCTGCGCAACCATAACCGTTCTGTTTTTACTGTTTCTGGGCAGCACTATTCCCGGACAGGCACCACGGGCTGTTGCTTTGGAAAGTGAGTCTTTAAACAGTGATGTGCCGAAACAGTCAGCGAAAGAATTAAAAGATGATACGCCGGCCGAGTCATTGAACGATGACGAAAAAAGCCCGTGCCCGCCCCCCTATATCAAGCTGGTGAGCCCCCGGGCTGCAGCCGTTGGAGCCACTGTTTCGCTTCAGGGCTGGAGATTCGGCAAAGACGCGGGACAGGTTGTTTTTCCTAACGGGGTCTCTGCTAATATAATCTCATGGCGCAGCCAGAACATTGATGTCGAAGTGCCCGGCGGAGCCGTGTCAGGAAATATCACGGTAACCAGCGCGTGCGGCAGTGACAATAAAAAGGGCGCCGGCAGCTATTTTAAAGTGATGGAAGCGCCGAAAGCGAAATAACCCGGAAAAAACTACTTTTTCAACAACCTGCTATAGGGCTGCCAGCTTATTTTACTTATGAAAAAAATCATCCTGGGCACTGCCGGCCACATTGACCACGGCAAGACGACGCTCATGAAAGCCCTGACCGGCGTTGACCTTGACCGGCTCAAGGAGGAAAAAGAGCGCGGCATTACCATTGAGCTGGGTTTTACCTCCCTCACCCTTCCCGGCGGGCAGCGGATCGGCATCATTGATGTCCCCGGCCATGAAAAGTTTATCAAGAACATGGTGGCCGGCGTTGGCGGCATAGACGTGGTAGTGCTGGTGATAGCTGCTGATGAAGGGGTGATGCCGCAGACCCGCGAGCACCTTGATATCTGCAGGCTCCTTGCTATCAAGCGGGGCCTCATTGCCCTCACCAAAACTGACCTGGTGGATGAAGAATGGCTGGCTCTGGTCCAAGAAGACGTGCGGCAGTTTGTCCAGGGCACCTTTCTTGAACAGGAGCCCATCATCGCCCTCTCCGCTGCAACCGGCAAGGGAATTCCGCAGCTGCTGTCTGCTCTTGATGCCATTGTTGCTGCTATTAAAGAGCGGCCTTCAACAGGCACATTGAGGCTGCCCATTGACCGGGTGTTTACCATGAAGGGCTTCGGCACCGTGGTTACCGGAACCCTCATGGCAGGTGCTGTTTCTTTAGGAGACGAAGTGGAGGTCCTTCCTGCCGGGGTCAGGGCCAAAGTGCGGGGCATACAGGTCCACAATGAAAGCGTTGAGTCCGTCGGAGCCGGAGTGAGAACTGCCATCAACCTGCAGGGAACGGAAAAATCCCGGATTGAACGGGGAGAGGTGCTCGCCGCTCCCGGCACCGCGGTTCCCACGAGAAGGACCGATGTCTGGATAGACTATTTGGCCGCAGCACCCAGACCATTGAAGCACAGAACCAGAATACGCTTCCACTCAGGCACCGCAGAAGTTATGGGGGAAGTGCGGGTGCTCGGCGCTGATGAGCTTCTGCCCGGGCAGTCAGGGTTCATTCAGCTGCTGCTGGAACAGCCGGTAGTGCTGTTCCCCCGCGACCGCTA
>JAPLIX010000004.1:0-2030 GCA_026388865.1 Pseudomonadota bacterium
AGCTTGCCGTTCTTGAACGGTGTCACCAGCGCCACCATCGAACCTGTAAACATATAATAAAGGTCTCCTTCCTTAAAATAAAGCTTTCAGCTATCAGCAATCAGCCGGGGGTTTTTAAAGCTGAACGCAGACAGCTAATGGCTGAATGCTTTTATTGGTATGCTTCTTCCCAGATCTCGCCGCTGCAGACAACCCGCACCGCTCCCTCCAGATAAACCCGGCCAAAAGGATAGGTCGCGTTGTCACAGTATACCGTCAGAGCTTCACCGCCCCTGGTTGTAACCTGCACCGGGGATACAACGCTTCCCAGGGCGGAAGCTATTAATGCTGCAGCTACCGAGCCGGTGCCGCATGCCAGTGTTTCATCCTCAACGCCCCGCTCATAGGTGCGGACAGAAAGTTGTGCCGGGCCGTCCACTGCTGCGAAATTAACATTGGTGCCGGCAGGCTGAAAACGCGGGTGAAAGCGCAGCGCTTTACCCTGCTCGCGCACCTGCACTTTCTCCACATTGCTGACAAATGTCACCACATGCGGGACACCGGTATTAATAAAATGGAGCAGCAGGGGATTATCATCTGCTGCCGCCGTTATATTCATTTCGATTGCCTGCGGTGACGGCAGCTCAATTTTTACCCGGTCGTTATGTGCTTCCGCATGAATAATGCCGGCACCGGTTTCAAATGAGAGCCGGGCGGCAGCAATGCTGTTTATAACCGCATACCGTGCGGCACAGCGGCCGCCGTTGCCGCACATGTCCGCCTCGCTGCCGTCCGCGTTAAAAAAACGCCAGGCAAAGTCACAGCCGGCGGTGCGCGGGTTTTCCACCAGTATCAGCCCGTCTGCACCGACAGCAACATTGCGCCTGCATACTGCGCGGACAAAGGCGGGCAGGGCAATCTGTTCCATCCGGCGGCTGCGGTTGTCTATAATGATGAAGTCATTACCGCTGCCGCTCATTTTGAAGAAAGGAATTCTCATAAGAGATATTCGCAGAGGGCGCAGAAACTGTCTGCGGTGATCTCCGCGGTGCACCGGGTTACCGTAAATACCCGGGTAGTGTTTCGCCCCGGATCAGGTCGTCATAGGACTCCCGCCCGCGGATGACAGACCATGTTTCACCGGTCACCAGCACTTCCGGAACCCGCGGTCGCGAGTTATAGTTGGATGACATGCTGAATCCGTACGCACCGGCACTCATAACTGCCATAAGCTCACCGGGAGCGAATGCCGGGACTTTCCTCTTTTTCGCTATAAAATCCCCGGACTCGCATATTGGGCCGACAATGTCGGCAGTTATTTTCTGCCCCTTTTTTTTCTTGACCGGCTGGATACCATGATAGGAGCCGTAGAGGCTGGGCCGCAGCAGATCATTCATGCCCGCATCCACCACGATAAAATTTTTCTCGCCGGAATTTTTAGTATAGAGCACCTGCGTCACCAGGATACCGGCATTGCCCACCAGTACCCGTCCCGGCTCAAGGATGAGGGTAACGGGCAGTCCGGCCAGCTCGCTGACAATTTCCTGCGCATACTGCTGCGGCAGCGGCGGAGACTCTTTTTTGTAGGTAATGCCCAGGCCGCCGCCGAGGTCAAGGTAGCGCAGCGCTATCCCGCGGCCCTGCAGTTCCATGACCAGTTTCTTTAGTGTTCGCAGGGCTTCAACAAACGGGCCTGCCTCAATTATCTGGGAGCCGATATGACACGCAATACCGGTGATGTCAATATGTTTTTTGTTTCGTTCCTTTTCATATTCCTGCAGCGCGTCCTGCAGATTGATGCCGAATTTATTCTCCTTAAGTCCTGTTGAAATGTAGGGGTGGGTTCCGGGGTTGATATCCGGGTTGACCCGGAGCGCTATGCGGGCCTTCTGGTCTGCTTTTCCCGCAAGCTCTGCCACCAGCTTAAGCTCCTGCGGTGATTCCACGTTAAACATGAGGATACCGGCATCCAGGGCATAAGTGATTTCCTGCGGCCGCTTGCCGACCCCGGAATAGACAATCTTTTCGGACGGGACACCGGAGGAAAGAGA
>JAPLIX010000004.1:2049-3126 GCA_026388865.1 Pseudomonadota bacterium
CAGTTCGCCGCCTGAAACCACGTCTGCGCCGGCGCCGCGCCGGGCAAAGGTTTTCAGGATAGCGAGGTTGGAGCTTGCTTTCACCGAGTAGCAGGTGAGGTGGGGGATGGCCTTGAATGCTCCGTCAAATGAGGCAAAATGGTTTTCCAGTGTCTGCCGGCTGTAGAGATAAAACGGCGTCCCCACTGCAGCCGCGATTTTTTCAATCGGCACCTGCTCGCAGCAGAGATCATTTTTCCGGTACTGGAAATCGTGCATACTCTATTTCCTTAGAGTAAATGACAAATTAAAAAGTTCAAATGTCAAATAAATATCAAAGCCAAAATGACTAAACCCAATAGTTTGGCATCTCAAAATTTGACATTCAATTGAACTTTGGGCTTGGTCATTTGACATTCCTTTAATTACTGCGGCAAATGCAGAATACTGACCGGCTCTGATAGCTCGCTTTCATTTTTCCGCAGCGACTGATCAACCGCGGTTACTGCGTATATATAGCGTTTACCGACGCGCGCCGTGGTGTCGGTCCAGGAGTTATCCTGAATGAGCTCTTTGTTGAGGCGGACAAACGCTCCTCCGCCCGCGTCTTTGCGATACACATTAAATCCTGCCACACCCTGTTCAGCCTTTGCTATCCATTTTAAAATCATACCGTTCCGGTCAGGTATTGCTGTCAGCCCCTGCGGGGCGCCCGGGGGGATCAGGTCTTCATAGAGCAGAGCCAATTCCTCTGAGGAAGCGCTTTCAACGGCGGTGTCATAGATTTGCCGGACGGCACGGACCGTGTAGAAATAGGTCTGGTCGTAGGTATCCGGGGTATCCTGATACGCTGGTTCTGTGAGCAATTCAGCGTTCAGGGGAAATCCTTCATAGGTGTCCTTCTGCAGGCTGCGATAGATATTAAAGCCCACCTTCCCCTCAAGCGGTTTCCCCCCTTCAACGGTTGCGGGCTGTTTCCATGCCAACAGGAGCGTGCGCCCTTGCCGTTCACACCGCAGGTCTGATGGCGGAGATGGAGGCGCGTCCCAGAATACGGTCACGGTTTCTGACGAAGCCCCCAGCATATTCCGCTCATTG
>JAPLIX010000242.1 GCA_026388865.1 Pseudomonadota bacterium
GGCCGGCATTTTCATGTCTTCTTCTTTTTTCTGGAACTCGTTGATGGCATCCCGGGTATCCTTATCCATTTTACCGGTCACGTCACCCTTGTAATACCCCAGGGTCTTAAGGCCTTTCTGGGCTCTTGATATTTTCTCCGCTTGCTGATTCTCTTTTTCTGCGGCAATCGAGAAACCGGTAAAACTGAGCGCCATGATAACTCCGATGATCAGTGCTAAACATTTTTTTCTCATAACTGCCCCCTTTCCTGATTAAAAAAAGTTTTTGTTTAACGAGTTTTGCCATTTAGGCTTATAAAATGGCGCTCTAGTTTTATGTTGATAAAGATAGTCCATGAAAATCTGTTTGTCAACAATATCTCTATCTGCGCATTTTTTCTTTAAGCTCCGACAAAACCCTGTCAATTGCCGCGCGCAGCCGGCCTTTGAACCCATCATCCTGCGTCATCATGTTCACCAGCATCGGGCTCAGTGCATAGTACAGGGCAATCACATTCCTACCTTCCGCGGTTTTGTGCAGCACGCTGTCACGGAATTCCCTGAGCAGCAGAACCTGCTCTGAATTTTCCCCATAGACTGCCTCAGCGGGGCACAGGTTCTTTTCCTCGCAGGCATCCCCGACACCGTCCTGATCAGTGTCCTTCTGGTCAGGGTTGGACACGGTCGGGCAATTGTCCCGGTCATCATTGATGCCATCTCCGTCCGTGTCTACACAGGTTGCAGTATCCCATTCCCATACCGACATGCCCCCTTCCATGGAATACACATGCTGAAACCCCATGGAATCTAAAAACTCCGCTGCCAGGGGGCTGCGGTGGCCGCTCTGGCAGACCACGAGGGTTTCAGCGTCCAGGGCAAGCTCCGCAAAATCCTTCTGCAGCACCCCTGATATCCAGGGATAATTGAGCGCGCCGGGAATGTGTCCGGCCGCGCCGCAGTATTCATTTTCTTCCCTGACATCCACCACTGTCAGCGCGCTATTGGTGTCGATCATCTGCTGTGCCTGCTGCGGCGTGACAACCGTATAGGCCAAGGCCTTCGCAGCCATACCGCCGGACAATAAAAAAAGGAGCGCCAGCAAGGAGTAAAGATATTTTTTCATTGGTAACCCTTTCAACCTGACCACAGGGCACAGAGAATGTTTGTATTGCCCCATGTTACATTATATGCTCTGTCATATTTCCTCTGTGTACTCTGAATTATTAATCTCTTGGTACCATTTTACCGCCGTATCATCTCGATCATATCTCGCGGAAGATTGTTCGTTCGGTTATACGCATTGTCTTTCACTTCACAGAGCCTTTCTCAGTGCCCTCTGTGGTTCTGCTTTTCATAAACAACAAAAAAAGCAGAAGCGGTTTTTACCCAGACTCCTGCTTTTATGTATACTGCGTCCTGCTTTTATTTGCAACGGGTGATTCTAAAGCAGCACTCTTTGTCTCCTGCCGGCAGATGCTTCATCCGCTGCCACTTTGCCACCTTGTACTGCTCTCCCAGGCGGCAGTCCATTTCACAGATGATGGCACAGGGGTCAGGCAGCTTGCGCTTTCTGGTGGCATCAAGATGGGGGCAGCGCTCCAGGTGCTCATACCACACCGGCTCGCCGTTCTCTTCGGTCTTTTCAATACATATCTTCCAGCCGGTGGCGGGAAACATATCGAGCTCATACATCATGATGTTGCCGATGTCTTTGCCCTCAAACATCTTGCTCCGCTTCTTGAAACCCACCTCAAAAATGTCATCATAAACAGCCCTGCCTTTCTCTTCCCCGTACGCGGCGACAAGATTCTGATAGAGCAGCGGCAGCTTTAATGCATTCATCTCTTCCAGCATGTCGCGCTGCTTTTCCAGCGGAAACTCTTTCCCGACAACTTTTTCCATAGTATCCTCCGTAAAAATGTTACATATGGTAAAAAATTAACCACTGAGCACACAGAGAAATTATTAAGTATCAACTAGAAGCGGTCAGCTATTGATTACTCTTTCCCTCTGTGTACTCTAACTTCTTCCTCTCTTGAGATTGCTGCTCAAGTGCCATGTAAAGGAGCATACTCAAAGAGATTTACAGCTTAACACAGGAAACACATACCGGTAAAAAATAATATATCCTGTTGCCGTGATTTAATAATTTTAAACCTTTTCTTGAGAACACAGAGTATTTCTCGGTGCCCTCGGTGGTTATATATGACCGAAGTCATTATGTTTTCAGTATATGCTATAGCTAACTCGGTGTCAATAGCTCTATCATCATTCCCCCGGCGCACAGAAAATTAATTTGTACTGTTTCCGGTTACCTGATAGATTACCAGTCAGTCACAGTGCTTACAGGAGCAAAGCATGCTTGATGCCGCAAGGCCCACGCAAAATACTTCAGCGCTTTCCCGGGAAACTGCCGGAGGGCTTATCATACTGTCGATCTTCATACTCTCACGCCTTGTTTTTTACCTCCAGGGCGGTGCGTTTATCGCCACGCCCCTTGCCTTTGCCATGCAATATCTTGACCCCGCGCTGCTTAAAAACGATCTCTCGCAAAGCCTTTTCTACCTCCACTCGCAACCACCGCTGTTTAACCTCATGCTTGGTCTCGTGCTGAAGCTGTCTCCGGTTCCAGCTCTGTCCTATTCGTTGCTGTTTAAAACCGCGGGAGCTCTTATCCCCCTGGCCTGCTACGGGATACTTTCAGCCATTGGCGTGAAGCGTTTGATAGCCGTACTCGTAACCATTGTTTTCATGCTCAACCCGACGCTTATCCTTTATGAGAACCTTCTGTACTACTCCTACATTGAGACCTTTTATGTTGTCCTGTCGCTGTTTTTTCTCATCCGCTGGGGACTGGATAAAAAACTCTCCGACCTCAGCCTGTTCTGGACCTTCCTTCTCTGCCTGGGGCTGACCCGCTCCGTGTTCCACCCGATCTTCTTTCTTGTAACCGGAGCTGTCATCACCTGGTATCTGTGGCGCAGGGCTGCGGCAAAACCCCTTGCCAGAATATTTCTTCGCTCCTGCATTATTGTGGTTATACCGCTCATTCTGCTGTGCACGAAGAATGCCTCGGTGTTCGGCTTTTTCGGGACCTCCTCGTGGGAAGGCATGAACCTCTGGACAAAAGTAAACACTTTTGTCCCGGAGCAGCTTGAAGACCTGCACGCGAGAGGGATAGTGAGCACAACCGCGATCAAGGCGGAGCTGCGGGCGTTCCAGCCAATCACGCACTACTTTAATGCTGCCGCGTTGAAGAATATACTCTGCCATTGTCCCGCGGACTGCAGTTCGAACAAAAGCACCGGCTACCCGAACTTTAATCACAGCGGCTATATTATTGTCTCACAGCAGCTCCTGCGGGACGCGCTTGCCCTGATAAGGTACGAGCCGTCCCAATTTCTATTTTATACCCTGGGCTCCTACAGCCTCACGCTCTGGCACTCTTCTGATTCAGTCCACGGGCTTTTTGAGAATAATATGGATGTGGTAAAAAAGCTGGAGTCCGTATACCGCTTTCTGCACTTCGGGTTTATGGGGGTTGAAAGCAAGCTTGATGCAAGGATGTGGGAAAGGACTATCGTTATCAGCATCTTATTTTCAATCGTTTATATAAGCACCATCCTTCTTGCATTCAAGAAGGATGAGCGCATATCACCGGCCCTTATGATCCTGTGCATCTTCTGCCTCATCATTCATACCTACACCATCTCGGTTTCATCAATAATCGAGTTCGGTGAGAACAACCGCTTCCGTTTCCCGGTTGACGCGGCGTTCCTGGTGATGACCGCAGGAAATATTGTCATGTGGAGCAGGCTCAGGGGCAAGCGCTTAAAAAGTTGCGGTGCTGATTTAACAGATTATTGATGGAATTACTCAGCTGCCTGTGCAGTAAAAAACGGGCGCTGTAGTTTGGTGGGGTATGTCAACATCGTTCAGCTGGCCTGCACGCGCAGTTTCAAGCCGGTGCTCTCAATAATTGAGGTAAAAGTTGAAAGATGCGGGTTTCCTTTTGCGGAAAGCACGCGGCACATATTTTCCCGGTTGATTTTTGCTTTTCTGGCTGTGCGTGCCATGCCATGCGCTTCGCATACATTTTTCAGGGCAACCAATAATTCCTCCTGTGTGCCATGCTCGAGCGCTGCATTGATATATGCCTCTGCAAGCTTCGGGTCTTTAAGCCGTTTCAGTAATTCACTTTTGTAATCTTTGCCTGGCCTGGTCATTTCTTCATTCCTTTTTGCGTTTGCCTGTCTTCAAAGGAGACAAGCGGTTTCACTTTTTTCGTGCCTTGTAGTCCGAAATCCCTTCGTAAGTATAGGATACCATAAAACGGGCAATGTTGTCCCTCGTTCTTCTAACCTATTCACTCATTTACCGCTTCACCGACTTACCTATTCATCATTTTACATTTACTTTGTGCCTGAATTTCCCTTGACTCTTTTTTTCTTCAGCGATATATGCAATTATTAAAAAGCACTGGGGGGAACCCGCTTCTCTTTACTCAACCGATTAGCCTTTCTCCGACTTCTCTCTCGACACCGCAATCCCCTTATAAAAATAAGGATACTTTAAAACGGTCGCTGTCCCTAGTTTTCAAAATAATAATGTTGTCGGTTTCTCTGTAGGAATTATAGTCAATAAAAATGGTGGCATTGGCATAGGAGGCGGTTTACCAACAGAGTTACAAAAATTATTAAACACATAACATTTCAAATGAGCGGATTTTTAACGCACGGCGAAAAAATCGCCGTGCGTTAAAAACCGCTCATTTCCGAGCGTTAAATCAAAAAATTAAAAGGAGGGGATATAGGGGACAACAACGCCCTTATTCCGTTACCGCGAAACACAGAATAAGGATAAAATAAACTGTTCGGCCTGGAAGAACCCCATGCAATGTGCAATGGACCATATAGTTCTCAATGTAACAGA
>JAPLIX010000496.1 GCA_026388865.1 Pseudomonadota bacterium
CCAGGCGCAGGGAACGCTGGGAATCATCACCGCCGCTGCCATAACCCTGAAAACCGCGACCCCGGAAAACCAGGTGCTGTGCTTCCCCTGTAAGAATATTAATGACGCGACCCGCGCCCTGAAAACCTTCATCGCAACGGAAGAGCCGCACGAGATATTTGCCGCCAACCGGGTCTATTTAGCCGAACTGCTGGGAGACGTCTCAGCCAAAGAGCTTCCGGCGTGGACCGTGGTGCTGGTAAACCGCGGCTTTGAAAAGGACGAGGTGGCGTACAAGCTGAAAGATTACCGCGCGCTGGCAAAAAAACTGAACGGCGAGATCATAACCAGGCTGTCGCGCACCGCCGAGGCCCGGATCCTCGCCGAGATTTCAAGTCCAACCGGCTCCGCGCTGCACGCAAGCGATGATTGCGACTGGGTGCCGTTTGTGACCATCGCAACAGCGCAGCAGATAAAAGACTGCTCTGCGCTGTTTGCAAAAGAGTCCGGCGCTATTCTCATGCCGCTGCAGGCCGGCGCCTGTTTCTACTACCAGCCGGATCTGCGCTATGAGGAGAAGAACCTGAAGAAGGCGCGCGCTGAATATGCCGGAATCTGCGGCAAGCTGCTCAAAGCCGGCGTCATGTTCCCCCGGCCGTCTGCCCTCATCGGCAAGCAGGTGGCAGCCCTTTACCAGGACAATTTCAAACTGCTTAAATCTATCAAGAAGGCAGTTGATCCGAATAACATCATGAATCCAGGGAAACTGGGACTGTGAGGAGGTGATACCAGTGACAAAAGAAGAACTGCTCGCAAAAGCATTATGCTGTAATCGTTGTGGAACATGCCGCGGTGTGGTGCAGGACGCGGTACCCAATGGCGCTTTTTCCACGCAATGTCCTTCAGGGTCGACGCTGCTTGGCGAATATGAGCCGGCAGGGCTCATGTATATGGCACGGGGTATCGCGCAGGGTGAACTGCAGTGGAACAAGGATCTGGCAACAGTCCTCTATTCCTGTACCCTTTGCGGATACTGTGAAGATCTGTGCAGCCGCGGCTACCGGCACACGCCTTCAATTACCATACTTGAGGAGCTGCGAAAAATTATCCCGGACGGCCTGAAACCAAAGAGCCTGCAAAAAGCCGCTGACGGGGTGCAGGTTCCTAAAAACCATAAACTGTCGATCCTTGAAAAGTACGGCGTAAAGGATGTGACTGCGGCAGGCGCTGTTGATACGGTCCTGTTTGCCGATACTACCATGCTCTGCAACACCGCCAGACTGAACGAGATCGGATTTATCGTGAAAAAGAGCGGCAAAAAAATCGGCTGCTTTATCACGAACCCGCTGTCACCGGTAGATGAGACGCTCATCAGCGGAGGGCGCCAGGATGTGCTCGCGAGATGCATACGCGCCATTGACGCGCAGCTTAAAAAATACGGCATCAAGCGGGTGCTCTGCTACAATCCGGAAAGCCTTTCGGTGCTCACACGGTTCAGCAGAAGCGGCGCACAGTTTGAATCAATTACCCGGCTGTATGCCGAGATGCTGAAAAAGAAGAAAGTGAAAAAGCTAAAGATGCCGGCGGTAACGTATCAGGACCCGTGCCATTTGGGCCGCTATGCCCGGGAATACGTTGCGCCGCGGCAGGTTATAGCGGGACTCGGCCTCAACTTCAAGGAAATGTGGCGCTCGGGATATGATTCCCTGTGCTGCGGTGCAGGCGGCGGGTTGCTGGCTTCAAACCCCG
>JAPLIX010000274.1 GCA_026388865.1 Pseudomonadota bacterium
ATTAAAAATCGCGGGGATAGAAATAATCGAAAAAATTACCAACTGATTTTATTAACACTTATTACAGTTCACGTCGCTTGAAGACCCAGGCTGTGACATACCAGAACACACTGGCATATGCCGCTATGTTGCCCAGTACCGCGAGCGGGTTGACTAAATCGAATGGTTGCTGCCCGCTTAATATAGAGGCACCGATACATTGCAAATCGCCGAACTTGGGCAGAAGCAAGTGCAAACGCTGCACCGTTGCCGACGGCGTCCAGAGTATCTTCAGGTTTTCAACAAAATAGGGCAAGGACGACCAACAGCTTATCATATAGACCACAATGCCTGCCAGCGGTGCCAACTGCCGCGGGATGAACAGCGACAGGCAGAAAATCATGAGGCCGTAGAGCGCAAGACTTATCGTCATGAACACAAAACTGAGCGGGATCTGCATGTTGATAACGCCGGTAGCCCTATAGAAAAACCAGCAGAACAGGCCGCCTAAAACATTGAGGTTAAGAGTTGAAATAATAATAACGGGCAGCAATTTGCCAGCAATATATGCGTCGCGACCTAAGGGCCTGGCAAGTGTTGCAGAAGCAAATCCTTCGTCCATATCGCGTGTGAGCGCCTGCGATGCCAGTAGTCCGCACAGCATGATGCTCCAGAAAACGATACCGTGAAATGATATCCCAAATGTAATGCCCTGGCGCGCCTCTTTGCCGACGAGCAAGTTATCGACATTGATCGTGCCGATGTTGCAGCCTTTTGCCATGAAAACAAACAGCAACGAGATCAGAAAGATGAAATAGACCACGCGCTGCCTGAGGCACTCTTTAAGGCCGATCTTTGTTAAAGCCCATATCTTCATTTTTTACCAGTCTGTAAAAAAGTTCCTCAAGTGACTCGGATTTCCACGCCAGCGACTGCACACGGCCCCCAGCCTCGACGATGATGCTGTGGACGTTGACGGAGTCTTTTTCGTTACTGAGGTATATTCGCAATTTATTTCCGTCAGTTTCAATATTCTTCTGAGAAAAGGCATTGATAGCAGCTGCCATGCCGTCAGTGAATCCTTCGGCAGCTACCTCAAGATGTTTTCCCCGGTCGGACAGGTCATCTCTGGAGCCTATTTTGATGATTCTGCCTTTATTAAGTATTGCCACGCGGTCGCAGGTCCGTTCAACCTCGGAGAGCTGGTGCGAATTAAGAAATATGGTCGTGCCTCGTGCTTTCATGGCAAGCAGAAGTCGCCGTAGTTCGGTAAAACCGATGGGATCTAGGCCTGAGGTGGGTTCGTCAAAAATCAGCAGCTCGGGATTCCCCAGTATTGCCTGGGCTATGCCCGCTCTCTGGAGCATGCCTTTTGACAGTGTCCTGATCTTTTGTGCACGCACGGATTCAAGCTCCATGGCACACAGGCAGGTGTCGATCTCCATCTTTATGTTCTGTGATGATATCCCAATTAATTCACAATGAAAGCGAAGAAATTCCTCAATGCTTAAAAAAGGGTACACGCGGATATTTTCAGGCAAAAACCCGATAGTCTTTCTTGCCTTAACGTTCGTTACCGGTTCGCCGAAAATTAGGACGCTTCCCGATGTGGCGCGTACAAGATTGAGGATGATTTTGACGAATGTGCTTTTGCCTGCGCCGTTGGGTCCAAGAAATCCGAATATTTCTCCCCGATTCACCACGAGTGTTATATCGTCGAGCGCCGCAATGCTATCGTATTTTTTGACAAGGCTGTGAGCTTCGATTGCAAACTGCATATGGATATACTAAAGAACCATGAAGTGTTGTTCTATCAGGGTTGCTGTATTACAAGAGCTTTACAAACACTTTTGCAGGGGACTTGAAGCATAGACGACCGTTAGGTATTGACAGGCAGCAAGACTGCTGACGGACTAACGGGAGAGGTTCTTGCGTTATTCACTGGCTGATGAAAAAAGCCTGGAATAGTCCCTTCTGTAATAAAGCCATAATCCCCCCTGATATATGAAGGATGCAATAATTACTGCAATATAAACCGCTTTATACATAGTGCTTAATAGCTGAGCATTTGATTCAACAAGCGCCTTCATTGCTTGCTGTTCTGCTTGGGGAATATCCTTTAACATGTTTGATGGATCAAAAACAAGCAGTTGATACCCGGCATAGGAGACAATTATAAAAAGAAGCCACAACTGACTTCCAGTTAACCACATTCGTGCTTCAGGACGTTTTCTTTTTAATTCTTGACGCCCCCTAAGCTCCATATATCCTGATGCTGTTATTGCCAGACTTATAATAACCCCATACCAGCTTCCCATCGAAAGAGAAACCAATATACTCACACCACCGAGAAACGTGACGCACCAGCCATTCATCCCTGAGATAAATATTAAGCGATGCAATACTTTTTCACTGGTGGTCATGTAGTTCTCTTGCAAACAAATATTATGTGTTAGGTTTGAAAACTTTTCATATAGCTTAATTCACTGTGCATGTATACCGGATTTTTATAAAACTTTTGAAATATTTATATAAGCATTATGTCCCCTATTAGCAGGGTCAGCAACGGCCCTGCTTTTTGCTATATATTGTGGTTTGATCTTATTGGTTAAAACTCATGCTGCTGCTATGGTTTTTATTGACTGCCATTTACGCTTTGCAGATGAAGTCATCAATGAATTTAAGCTGCAAGACTTCTCTCGCTGCTGATACATAGTCTGCAGTTTTCATCGGGAAATACTCACCACAAGATGTTGATTTTTGTCCCCGCATCTATCCACTTTTCTTTGAACCGCTACACTCAGCAGGCTAACCAGGAAATGCCTGCAGGATACATGAATGCGGAATGGTCTTGCTCTGCCACATGCCTAAATCTTCTTATATTCCTTGATCCCTGAGTCATTCGTAGCGCAGGGCTTCAATCGGGTCCAGCCGCGAAGCTTTCCACGCCGGATAAAATCCGAAGATAATGCCCACGCTGGCGGAAACGATAACCGACGCCATAATAGCAGTTAACGATGTTTCCGTCGGCCAGCGCAGCAGTTTTGTCACCAGGTATGAGCCCCCGCAGCCAAGCAGAATACCTATGACTCCACCAGCCAGGCACAGCGCCACGGCTTCCACCAGGAATTGCCGCAGTATGTCCCGCGCCCGCGCGCCGACTGACATCCGCAGGCCGATTTCCCGGGTCCGCTCTGTCACCGACACCAGCATGATGTTCATGATTCCCACCCCGCCAACAATAAGTGAAATCAGGGCCACACTGAGCAGTAGGTTGGTCATCAGCTTTTTGGTCGAGGCCAGGGCCTCGGAGATTTCAGTCAGGTCTCGGATCCTGAAGTCGTCGGGATCGCTGGCCCGAAGCCGGTGCCGGTCGCGCAGCAGGCTCGTGATCTGGCGGATGGCCTGCTGGACTTCCTGCGAAGAGGCCGCAGACACCCAGATGTCGTCGAGGTCGGCAAACCGCCTCATCTGAGGGGCATCCGCCACCTGCACCGCGGATTCCTGCGGGTAAAGCTCCACCTGCTGGCTTGGGTAAAGCTGGCTGAGCGTGTTGACCTGGGCGGCGGACGAAGAGGTCACATCGGATGCCGTAGCCAGCCTCAAACCGGACAGCCGGTATTTGACCGTCGTCCAAGGAGCAACGACATAATCGTCCTGATCCCTGCCCATCATGTTCGCGCCCTTGGCGCTGAGGACACCCAACACTTTCATCGCGACGTTCTTGACACGGATTTCTTTGCCAACCGGGGACTCGCCTCCGAAAAGCTCACGGACGATTGTCTGGCCGATGAGGCATACCGCTGCGGCACTACGGACGTCAGCGTCGGTAAACGGCTCTCCCTCAGCCAGATCTGTCCAGTTGCGGATCACCAGAAAATCCGGGGTCGTGCCCCGGATGTTCATGGGAGACCAGTTGCGGTTGCCGTAGACAATCTGCGCGTGACAGTCCACGCTTGGAGCCGTCCGGCGAACTGCACTGCACTCCCGGAGGATTGCCTCGCAATCAACCGGGGTAAGCGTGACCTTGCCTCCCCTCCCCGTGCTTGCACCCGCTTTGACGGCATCGCTGGGATCGATCTGCACAACGTTGGCACCTATTGTCGCAATGGTCTGCTGGATCATGCGGGACGCCCCTTGTCCGATTTCCATCATGGTAATGACGGCAGCCACACCGATAATAATGCCCAATGTTGTCAACGCAGCCCGCATCGGGTTTCGCCGAAGCGCCCGCAGGGCAGTGCGCATTGTTCTGTAGACTTTCATGAAAGAAACTCCTTCGGTAGATACAAAAGCTCCTGAAAGCTCACCAGCCCGGTTCGCTCTCCAAGGAAGACTTCTCCACGTCTTAATGGTCAAAAGGCGCGCCTACTGCTATGTTTTTTTGACTGCCAGCGATACTTTCCAGATCAAATATGCAATGAATTTAGATTGAACGACAACTCTCGCTGCTGATACATAAGCTATACTCTTTATTCACTTTCCGTTGATACAATATATTGATTGATCCTTAATCTGCTTTTTAAAACTGCCATTTGGCTATTGCCTACATCTGCCTACCTTTCTTTAAAACGCTCCACTGAAATTATTTAAAATTAATTATATTTAATTTTCATGTCAGGTTTAAGTAAGGTTTATAGGTTATTAATAACTTAGAACACATTTTAACTTTAAAAGGTTTACTATGTCCGTAAAATTTTCATTCTCTGTTAATCATGCTTCCGCAGCAGAAACCAGTGGTGCCGGCAATGGTTTCTTCATGCAAGGTGATAATGGCGCCACGGTCATGCTGATTCACGGGCTGACCGGCACCCCTAATGAAATGCGGTTTTTAGCTAAGTATCTTAATAAGAGAGGCTACTCCATCGCCTGCCCGAGGCTGGCGAACCACGGTGAGCCGCTTGGCGTCCTGAAAAAAACGACCTGGCAGGACTGCTATCAGTCAGTGCGCGAGGCCTATCTGAAAATACGCGAAAGCCACAGCGGCCCCCTCTATGTATCCGGCCTTTCCATGGGAGCCCTGCTCGCGATACTGCTTGCGGACGAGTTCAGCCGCGAGGTTGCCGCTATAAGCTGCCTCTCGCCGACGCTGTTCTATGACGGCTGGAACATCCCCTGGTACCGGTGCTTCTGGCCGCTCTGCTATTTTACACCGCTCAAGCACTTCCTCTATTTCAAGGAAGAGCCTCCCTATGGAATCAAGAACAAGGCGCTGCAGCAGCGCGTACATAAATACTACAGCACGGCAACGCTTGACGATAACGCCGGCGCTGCGGAATACGGTTATCCCTATTACCCGGTCAGCCTTCTGTATCAGCTCCATCTCCTGGTGAAGCACCTCAAAAAAATCCTGCCGTCGATCCATGTGCCGGTGCAGCTCATTCAGGCACAAAACGATGACATCACCAGCGTTAAAAATTCCACCATCATCTATGACGGCGTCAGCTCAAAAATAAAGGAAATGGTGCTGCTGAAAAATTCCTATCATGTCATAACCGCGGACCAGGAGCGGGCCACCGTGGCACACAGGATGAATGATTTTTTCACCAGGTTTAATCACTCATATTAATTTTAAAAGGACCTGCTCATGCCAACACGATTTCTGAATGTCAGCCCCATATCCCAGGCAAAAAAGACGCATCAGGCAGCTGTGACACCTGATGCTGATATTGACCTTGTTGCTTCACGGGTCTACTTTGACTTTGACAATACCATCACCACCTTTGATGTCCTTGATGCGATCATCGAGCAGTTTTCCGTTGACCGGGAATGGGTGGCGTATGAGGAAGCCTGGCGTGCGGGGGACATCGGCTCAAAAGAATGCCTTGAGGGACAGCTGCGTTCCATACGGGGAACCAAAGAGAGCCTCACGGAATATCTTTCCACCGTGACACTTGATGCTCATTTTAAGCGACTGCTCTCCCTGCTGCAGGATGCAGGCATCAGGCCGGTTATTTTAAGCGACAGCTTCACGTTTTTTATTTCCTCCATCCTGCGCAATAATGACGTGAAAGGGATAAGCGTTTACGCCAACAGGCTGCGTTTATATGAAGATCGGCTGATACCGTCATTTCCCCACACCAATCACCTCTGTTCGCACTGCGCTCACTGCAAAACAAACAATTTTTCATCTTCCGGGACCGCGGAGAAAAGCATCATTTACATCGGTGACGGGCTTTCTGATGTTTGTCCCGCCCAGCACGCTGACCTGGTGTTTGCTAAAAGCACCCTGCTTGGCCATTTTAGAAAGGCAAAAAGATACTGCGTGGCATTTAATGATTTAGGCGATGTCTATAACTATTTCAGGGAACATATCATCTCAAGAAAATTTGCTCGGTCAACCAATGGTCATGTCTCGCGACAAATTTATTATTGTCATACTACCACCCCAAACTCTACATAAAATGCGTTGGTAGCCATGTCGATACGGTGTTACCCGATAGATACTAGATAATAATTCTATTCCTGCGCCGCCGTAAGCCAGGCTTTTTTTAATTGTGCGAAGAATTAAATGAAAATTAATCTTGTCTTCAACCTTCTGTAATGTGCGGTTGCTATATTTCAGAAAAACAAACTCATAAAAAAGAACATGGGAAAATCTAGCTCTATGAGCGCAAACTGTGAAACAAGCATCATGCACTGCATGCAGAAGAACATACCTGGCTAACCCCCTAATTTTGAAGTGAGCTGCTGCATAAAGGGAAGCTGTTTCAGCAACTTTTCCCTCCCGTTTTTCACTGATACCCGTCTTGTGCGCTATTTTTGTGAACATATAGACGACCACGAGTGTCGCTTTGCTGGTACAAAGTGGGAGATTCTTCAGGGCAATAAATCAAATACTGCTGCATGAGATCATTTTTTATCTCTTGAATGCCTCAGCAGGCTTATGGATTTTAAAACATGAAACTGAAACAATCTCATCTCAGTTTAATATCAATTAAGGAAGAATTAAAAAATGAATAAACTACCTCAAATTACCGTTTCATTTTGGATAATGAAGATATGCGCAACTACTCTGGGAGAAACTGCAGGTGATTTATTATCAATGACCTTGAATGTTGGTTACGCGATCAGTTCTATGATCTTAATTGGAGTATTTTTGGTTACTCTTATGTCTCAACTTTATTCGAAAAAATATAACCCATTACTATATTGGATTGTCATTCTTTCAACGAGTACAGCAGGCACAACAATGTCAGATTTTATGGACCGCACTTTAGGCCTTGGTTATGCAAAAGGGTCAATAATTCTGATAACCATTTTAATGGTAACTCTTGTTTCCTGGCGTTTTAGTGAAAATTCATTATCTGTTGAAAATATAAAAACATTCAAGGGCGAATTGTTTTATTGGATTGCTATTTTATTTTCAAATACTTTGGGAACGGCGTTGGGTGATTTCTTAGCAGATGATTCAGGACTTGGATTTGCAGGGGGAGCTGTTTTAATAGGCGGATTATTAGGATTAGTAGTCTTAGGAAAATATTATACAAATATGTCTACAGTTTTCTTGTTTTGGATAGCGTTCGTCTTGACTCGACCCTTTGGTGCCACATTGGGTGACTTTCTTACAAAGGCGAATGAAAAGGGCGGTCTTGATTTTGGTACCATAGGATCATCACTTATTCTTGCTTCAATGCTTGGACTACTAATTATATTCACTGCTTTGAATAAAAAGCGGATGGTGACTCAAACGTCCGGTTAAGCTTTTGACAGGTAATATTTCATGCATTCCGCAGTGCTATACAGAATAGCCAAAAAGTCATATTGGTTAAGATCAATTGATACACAGTCATAACGCCCCCGCAATGCGGGGGGCTTGATGGTTGTGAGCCACCCCAGGGGTGGCCATGGTCACAG
>JAPLIX010000375.1 GCA_026388865.1 Pseudomonadota bacterium
CATGCTCCTGGTGAGTTCATAGTCTGCCGCTAAATGAAGAAAGGTGAAAATAATCTGGCCTTCCCGCATGAGGGAAAATTCCGGGCCAATGGGCTCCTTCACTTTTACAATCATCTCCGCCCGGCTCCAGACCTCCCGGGCTGTTTCCGCTATTTGGGCTCCTGCCTGAACATACGCTGCATCAGAAATGGAGCTGCCGCTGCCGGCGCTTTTTTCCATGAGCACCTGATGCCCGTGACGTACATATTCCTCTACGCATGCGGGAGTCATGGAAACCCGGTTTTCATTTGCTTTAATTTCTCTGGGAATGCCGATGAGCATGCAATATAAATCCTAAACGCTACTTTCCAAATCCCAAATAAATTCAAATAGAAAAAATCAAAAATTGCACAACATAAATTTATATAATGTAGTGCTGGGTTTTGTATTTTGGTTATTTGATATTGTTTAGAATTTAGTGCTTTGATTTTAGAAATTTAACGCGAGCATGATTTGAACTGTAACCGAAGCATATTCATAAGACAAGTTTTGTAAATATTTTATTATGGAATCTGCTGCCTGAACACCGCCGTGCGGAAAAAATCGACCAGGGCCTGTCTGCGCGTCCGCTCCATGGATTGTTTGGGTATGAGCTGGGATATCTTCCACTGCAGGATGGACATTTCATGGTCTATAAACCCGCCGAGCTTGTTATTCAGATACCACGCATAGAGAAGGCCGAACAAAAGCCCCGGCGGTGTGAACGCTTCATTGTCGTTGATAACCATAAAGTAGAGGTCAGGATTCTTAGCGCTCGGGGAAAGCTGTGCCAGCTCAAGATACTGCCTGAGCTCCGTATCTTTAAGAAAGCAGCGACGCCGGGATGGTTTGCGCAGGTGAATTTCAAATAGTTTGCCCAGGCGCTCCGAACCTTCTGTCAGCGGCCGCACCCGCTTCCAGAGCAGATATTGGCCGAGCAGAGATTCTCCTATTGCTATCAGAAGATCCTCGGTCAGGCGCAGTTCAGGGCCGCTGAGCAGGGTTTCATGAATCTTGAGGCAGTGGTCAGCAGGGTCAAAATAGCCCAGGATATTATCCCACTCAGTGCTGCGCGTCCAGGACTGTGCCTTAATCACTTTAACGCCCTTAAAAGAGAGAAGGTGATCAGGAAGTATTTCCCGGCTATTCCAGATTATGTCCTTGAGGATTCTTTGCAGCGGGGGATGTGCAATATCCATGGCGTCAACGCGGCGCTCAGCTGTTCTTGTGTAATCGCATAGATATCCCCTGGGGGATTTTATACCGCAGAACCGGGAGGCGTTAATAGCGGGTCGCGCAAGAGGAGGGGCTGCTTTCGGCAGATGATTCCTCATTACATATAAGGTTTTAACGACGCGGGCAAATTTTTCCGGATCGTGCTGAATAACTTTGTTCGAGCGGTGCCGCTGTTCCGAGCTGAGAGCTGCCTTGACCGGCACCACGCCCCATGCAGAGACCTTCTCGCTGTCTAAATAGATGGGGAGCTTCCCCTCCAGTGCGTAGTTGCGCAGGATATCGCCGGAAACAGCCTGCAGATCCGTCACGATAATATAATCAAAGAGACCTTGAATGCCTCCCGGAATATTCTGGTGGTAGGCTTCAATCATGTCTGAGATATGATACTGTTTCCCGTTTCTCTTGATTGACAGGTCTGTTTCTCCGCGCTGGGCCCAGAAACTTGCGCCGAGTATTTTCAGTGCTTGCTTATTATTGCGCAGCGCAGCGGTGATAGCCGGAATCTGCAAAATGGGGATGATGCTGGTATAGAGGCTTCCCGGCGCGAGGATAATCAGGTCCGCGTTTTCTATCTCGCGAATGAGGCTGGTATCCACCCGCGGAGCGGCGATAAAATTAGTCCACACGCGCTGCACTGGAAACGAACTGTGCCGCAGGGATGATTTGTGCTCTCCACTGCTCACGACGCCGTGGGTATAGAGAAACTGCAGCTCGCCCTGGGTGGTTGAGGCGGGGTAAACCGTACTGTCGCCGGAGCCGA
>JAPLIX010000358.1 GCA_026388865.1 Pseudomonadota bacterium
GTCATCGCGGGCTCTCTGGTCATATTCCGTGTGCCGCGCGCAACTTTACGCATGACAAGACCTTCCAGCGGGGGAAACTCAAAATCAACGCCGATGTCAACAACCTGCACCTCAGCCCCGGCATGCCGCCCCAGAACATTGATGCCCGCTCCGCCGCGAAGAAAATTGAACACCATCTGCGGAGTCACTTCTTTGGGAAAGGCGCTCACCCCTTCCGCAACAACCCCATGGTCCGCAGCAAGGGTAAATATTCTTTTCCGGGTAATCTGCGGCTTCAGCTGCCGGGTGATGCCGGCAACCTGCCTGCCGATGTCAAGCAGTCTCCCCAGGCTGCCGCGCGGTATGGCAAGCTGGTCAAGGCGCTCCTGGGCTTTCTGCAGAGACGCCGCATCAAGCGGCTCTATCATGGCAAGCGCTGTTTGCAGATTCATTATATGTTCCTCCATATGTTTCGTGGCCCGTGACCCGTGACCAGTGACCCGTGGCCTGTCGCTCGTGAAACTAGCCACTCGCCACTGCCTTCTACCTCTTCTCCGAACCCTCTCCCATTCCGCATTCCGAAATCCGCATTCCGCAATAGCGGGTCACCCATTCACCTCTTCACCTATTCACCTATTTCTTAATACCCCACATAATCGAAGTTCCGGCATTCACCGCTTTTGTCCTGATGCGGGAAAGCCCGGCAGCTTTCATCCATTGGCAAAGATCAGTCCGCGCGTGGCATCTTCCTTCCGGCGTCCCGACGAGCATGGTCATGTCAAAAAGAGAGACCAGTACCTGGTCGCCGCAGCCGGCAATATAATCATGAATCAACAGAGTGCCGCTGCTCTGTAATGCCCGAGCTGCTTTTTTAATAATAGACCGCGCATCCCCTGGTGCATATATATGCAGAATATTTGAGAGCAGCACCAGGTCATAGTCATTGCCCGGAAACGGATCAGACCGGCATTCACCATGAGCAACGCTCACGCGCCTGCCCATCCCGCACTGCCTGATATATTTTTTTGCGTGCGGCACCACGGTCTCAAGATCAAACACCGTTGCCTGCAACCTGCTGTTTTTCTGCGCAAAGGCAACGGCATAGGTTCCCATGCCGCCGCCGATATCAAGCAGATGGCGGTATCGGTGCAGCGGAAACAACCTGCATATGGCAGCGCTCTTAACCGCGCCGTACGCGTGCATCGCAGAGAGAAACCGCTTGAGCTGCCGCGGATAGTCAGCCAGGGCTTCTTTCCGGGGAGCATGCATGGTGCCTTTCTTCAGGCTGTAAGAAAGGTTTGCCCACGAAGACTTGAGCGTTTCAAGATGGATGAGCATATCACTGTAGTTCTCTGCTTCAGCTGCGCCAAGATAGTTCTTGGAGAGCGGGGTTTTTATGCAGGCCCCGTTTCGTTCCTCTATCAGCCCCAGGTTTTTTAAAGCGAACATGAATCTGCCCAAAGCATCCGGTGACAGGTTTAATTTTTTAGCCAGGCTTTTACCGGTAACCGGTCCGGCAGCAAGCGCAGAAAAAAAACCCAGCCTGATTGCTGCAAAAAGAATTTCAGCGACCTGGAACCCGGTCCCTAAAGCATAGAGCCGCTCAAAATCCGCTGCGGGTGAAGCTTTCACAGCTGGCACACCCGCTCAGAAACTATAAGCCCGTCAACCACTGCCAAGGCCCGCTCTTCCCAGCGCATGCGCTCCTCTTTTGTCAGCAACAGCTCCTTCAGCTCAAGCTTGCGCAGCACCTCTTCAAAGAAATAGACCAGGTAAGCATTCAGCCGCAGCGCTGCCGCGGAGCTTTCCCTGCCCCAGAAAATCGGGGAGCTGTTGATATCCATTTTTTGCAATACAGCCCGGCATACTCTATCCATCAGGTCTGCCAGGAACTGGACCGGTTCCTGGAGAAAACAGTAGCTGCCTTCATACCCCAAAGGGTCGTTTTTCTGCAGGCGGTTTTCTGCCTGCAGCAGTTTGAAACGCTCCGTCCCCTGCAGTGCAATTTCCCGGTGATAGAGGACATTAGCCGTGCGGGACAGCCCGTCCAGTAAACCGTTAGCTTTTAAGAAATCGAAATTTGCCCGCACATCTGCAAGCGCAGTATCAGGCTCAAACATGATAAACCCGAGGTTAATCTCCACCCCATGGGCCTGCAGCATTTTGACTGCCGCCGCCTGCATATCCGCGCGCACCCCCTTTTTCATGCGCGCAAGGGACGCTTTTGATGCGCTCTCAATGCCCAGGAATACCTGCCGCAAGCCCGCCTGCACCATAGCGGCAACAAGTTCTTCATCCAGGTCATTGCTGCGGCACTCGATGCCGAAGCTGAGATCGCTCCAGTCTTTAATGCGCTCGACAATAGCCTGCGCGCGCTTGCGGCCCTCGCTTCCGCGGCCGAAAAAATTCGCATCGACAAAATAGATTGCAGGCTCCGGCAGGCGCGGATACAGCTCTTCTATCTCCCGTGCCACATTATCCGGGGAGCGGCCGCGCCATTGGCATCCGTTCCCGTAAAAATAATTTATATAGCAGAAACTGCACTGCGCGTAGCAGCCTCTGCTGGCGAGAATATTGCCGCCGACTGTTTTCAGGAACCGCTCGCTGCGCTCAGGGAACGGCAGCCGGTCAAGCGGCTCGATGAGCGCCCTCTTTCCCGAGGTGATGACCTTCCCGTTTTCCCGGTAGGCAAGCCCCGGTATTGTTGAAAAAGCTATGCGGCCGTCCCGCTGCAGGCTTGCGGCTATGTCAGCAAAAGTTTCCTCGGGTTCACCCAGAATGACGCAGTCAATGAACGGGTATTGGGAAAGAATTTCACGGAAAGAAAAGGTGGGGAAAAAGCCGTACAGGATTATTGCAAGGTCCTGCCGTCGGGCCTTGCATTTTTTTAAGAATGAAAACAGCTCTCCGGTCTTCTCCCAGAGATATACTGCATTGACGCCCAGAACATTAAACTCCAGTTGGTCAAGCTCTGTTGCGCAGTCCGCAAATGACCTGGACCCATCATAAGCTTCATGCAGGCCCACGGACACGCCCCGCGCTTCAAGCAGCGCTGCGATATAGCCACTCAACAGCCCTGATGAAAGAGGCGTATTGGCCACATCATTGAAATGGGCTGCTGACGATGGCCGGGGATGTTCCAGCAGGAGAATTTTGCAATCCATAACTGCTTAACGGGATGGTTTTATGTTTACCGCGATACCGGAGACCATGAGATAAACTTCGTCTGCTGCCGCGGCAACCTCGCTGTTCAAACTGCCCAGAAGTCTCTGGTACAGCCGGGAAAGCGGGTCAGCCGGGATTATCCCCATGCCGGTTTCATTGGAAATAACAAATACCCGGGACGATACCCGGTTAAAACATGCGCTGAGCCCTGCAATCTGCCTCGCTGCCGCCTCTTCATCCATCCCGTACATGGTGAGCAGGTTGGACAGCCAGATGGTCAGGCAGTCAACAAGGATAATATCAAACCTGCCGCTTATATCATCTAGCAGGGGCACCAGGTCTTTTGGTTTTTCAAATGTTACCCAGGCGTCGCCCCGCGCCTCTCGGTGCCGCCGGATGCGAGTCTTCATTTCATCATCAAGCGGCAGTGCGGTCGCGACAAACGCCCTGGTGCCGCTTAAGCGTTCAGCCTGCTGCTGCGCCCAGGCACTTTTTCCGCTCTTGATGCCGCCGGTGACAAGTGTGAGAGTTTTTTCGGGCATAAGAAAACAACTGAGATAACAGAGAAAAAAACAATACGCTAAGTGTCCTTTGTGGTTAAAAAGCAAATCCAAGAGATCACGGAGAATCTAATTTCTTTGAGAGAATGCTTTTCTCTGTGTGCTCCCCCATTCCAGAATAAATGTTATGTAAGAAGCTGTATTATTAAATACATCACAGGGACGACCCAGAAGACAAATCAAAATTATACCAATATAACCTCTGTGTCCACTGTGGTTCATGTGGTTCAAAAAAACAAAAACCCTCAGGTTATAACTACAGCCTGAGGGTTGCACCCAGTTTACTTCACCCTTTTATGCAAGGATCGAGTTCCGCGACTGCTATCATAAAGGCA
>JAPLIX010000275.1 GCA_026388865.1 Pseudomonadota bacterium
GATGACAAGGGCGGCAAAAGAAACAGATTTATTTTTGCCTCATGACGGTACTTCACTTCTCTCCTTGCAAGTTATGCGCGAGGAGGGGACATGATCACATCCTAAATATTGAATATTGACGCGCTGTATTTCTTCGGGGAATAAAGAATCGAGAACAACAGCCATCTTTACCGCAAAGGACTTGCAGCAGCTAAATTTTGTTGCAAGGCCTTTTTTATTATTGGATAACCTTACTATGTTCAGCGATAACCACAGATATATAAAAATATTTCTCCTTGTCCTTATTCTTGTGCTCCTGTGCTTGTACAGCTACCGGGAAAGTAAAAGCATATATATAGACCTTGGAATGTGCCTTGCCAATGCCGGGCAGTTTGACGGGAAGGAAATTCTCCTGGAAAATTATGTTTACGTGAGCAGCGTCTCAAAAGACCGTTTTGAAATAGAGCAGGAGGGCAAAAAGATTTTTGTTGTGGGCACAGCAGAGGGCCTTGCACCGGGTGATGAAATAGCGATCCGGGCAGTTTTTCACCGGCAGGGGTACATGACACTCCAGGAACTGCATATTAATAAACTGCGGAATATTAAGATTATCATATCCCTTGCAGCCGCGCTATTTGTTGCCGGGCTGTTTCTCATACGATATCGGTTTACCCTCAACGGCTTTCAGTTTGTGGAGCGCGCATCATGCCGGACCTGATTACGCACCTCTCAATCAGCTATCTGTTTAATAAGTCGCTCAAGGCGATCAGATACAGTACGCTCTTTTATGTCGGGGCAGTGCTGCCGGATATTGCTACCCGGGCAGTGTCTATACCATATCATCCCGCTGAGTTTGCCGTGTATCCGCTGCATACACCGCTGGGAGTAGTGCTGCTCTGTCTGCTGCTCAGCTTTTTCTTTGCGGAAGCTGAGAGAAAACAGGTGTTCATAAGCCTTATTGCCGGCTCGTCTCTGCATCTTTTCCTTGACCTGTTTCAGAAGCATCTGCAGCCAGGCTACACCCTGCTGTTCCCCTTTTCCTGGCAGCCGTTTGAATTCGGCCTTTTCTGGCCGGAAACCATAATAAGCATGGTGCCGCTATGGCTTGTTATTATTTTCGTCATTGAATTTCGGCTGTGGCTAAAGAGGATTTGACCCTTCACGTCTGCACTATAATTCCTGGTGACCGGAGCGCTCACTTTCGTTTATTAATGGCTTGACTAAGATTCTGATACATTATAACATTGTAACAAGCGGGCGATTAGCTCAGGTGGATAGAGCGTTGGCCTCCGGAGCCAAAGGCCGCTGGTTCGAGTCCAGTATCGCCCACCACTTTTTTATAATGCGGCCCTCAATCTCGTGGCACGCTTGCGACATCACAAGGCGCATCCCCTGACGAGAGAGGGAACATTGAGCGCAATTACTCGCAAAAGGTAATGAGGTGCTGATCGGCGGGCGGGCGCACGCGGTTGCAGAGGCTGAATTCATAGCGCAGGCAGGGTTTCCCTTTGCGGAGATAAGCATCCGCACCCCTCAGGAATTCAAACGAGAGGTGGCTTCATTCAGGCGCCTGCAGGACCGGTTCGGCATCTTCTATGTGGCCCACGGGCCTGAGGAAGTAAACACCTGGGAGCCGGAAAAGCTCTGGGCAGACTTTCTGCCGCTGATCAGGTCGCTTCTTGACTGCGCGGCAGAGCTTGCAATTACGGTGTTCACCCTGCACTTCTGGCTTGACCGGCGCTTTGTTGCTGATGACATCGCGGCAGAGAAGATCGAAATTTTAAAAGCCATGACGGGCCACGCTGACAAGTGCGGCATCAAGCTCTGCATAGAGAATCTGAGCGAGCAGGTCTCAGACTTTTCCCCGGTCTTTGCCGCGATAGAAGGACTGGGGATGACACTTGATGTCGGTCACGGCGAGCTTCTGACAGCACGAAACACTGCCTATGAGTTTGCCGCCGGCTGGCTCCAGCGCATCTGGCATGTCCACCTGCATGATAACCGCGGCGGAGACACGGTTGAGGATGACCTGCATCTCCCCCTGGGAGAGGGTGTCATAGATTTTGCCGCTATACTTGGCTGCCTCAGGAAGCAGGGTTATGACCGTACCATGACCCTTGAAATAGCGACTGCAGCTCTCAAGAGCGGGAAAAACATAATTGAGCAGACCTGGCAGCATGAAGCGCCGGACGGGTAATCCAAAAATTTTATAAGAAATTAACAGGCATGAAACGGCTCGACTGATCTCGCCGAAGTCCACAGAGAACCCAGTCTTCGACGTTGAGCCTTTCGGCCACGAGCTCAAGGCCGAGTGGCTCAGACGAAACGAGAAAGACTCTGTGCTCTCCAGAAAAAGACGCTATTGTGCTATATAAATAATTACGCAGCAGGCATGTTGATTCTTTTGGGGAATATTAGCGGAAGATAAAGAATGATACCGCATTTCTTGAGATGGTGAGATGAGAAATTTTGCGGGTTTATCATTTAGTATAAGATAAGTTGCAGGGTGTAACAGAGTGAGGACGAAGAGGAAAATGACTGAGAGCTGTTTATAGTATGGTAAGAAATATAAAATTTCTCAGTGGCCTCTGTGGTTAAATTTTGACAATACGCCCGGCTGCTTAAGGGAACTGCCCTATGAAAGAATCGGAAATTTTACAGCACCTGGAAGAGATCGCGGAAAAGCTTGCTGTCAAGGTTCAGCAGGTGAACCTGCGGAAGGACTATTACAACTTAAAGAGCGGGCTGTGCAAAGTAAAGGGTGAATACCGGATTATTGTTGATAAACATCTCAACCTGTCTGAAAAGATAGATGTGCTCATCGACGCTCTTGGTGAATTTGATATTGAAGGTCTCTACATTAATCCCTATGTGCGCAGGCTGTTTGAAAAGCGCAGCGTTGCAGGCAGCGTTCCTCTCCTGTTAGAGAGCGGCCCTGCAGATACCCACCCCTCCCCGTAATTTTACCCTACCCGACCCCTGTAACGCGTGGCATAGTGAATCGTAACCGTTCTCAGGTACTACACTATGCAGGCATCTACGAGTACATCCAGTCCGGAGGTTATGTATGGCGAAGGGATTGCTGGAGCGGATGTTTAAACTGAGCGAGCGCAACACCACGGTCCGCACCGAGGTCCTCGGCGGCGCAACCACGTTTGTTACCATGGCCTACATCATCATTGTCAATCCCGCCATACTGAGCTTTGCCGGAATTCCGCATGGGCCCGCCACGGTTGCGACCATACTGGCCGCGGTGTTCGGCTCGCTCGTCATGGGGCTGTATGCCAACCGGCCGATTGCCGTGGCGCCGTACATGGGAGAAAACGCCTTTATCGCCTTCGGCCTGGCGCCCATGGGCATTGGCTGGCCGCAGCTGTTTGGCGCGGTCTTTGTGAGCGGCTGCGGTTTTTTTGTCATAACGCTGCTGCGCATCCGCTCCTGGCTGGCGAACTCCATTTCTGCGAGCATGAAGCACAGCTTTGCAGTGGGCATCGGGCTGTTCCTGTCGTTCATCGGCCTCTATGAAACCGGCATTGTGACCAGCTTTGTCACCGGCATGCCGCCACAGGCCCTGCTCTATCCGAATTCTACCGTGCTGCATGCCCCTGATGTGCCGGTCAAGATCGGCAACTTAAAAAGCCCCGAAGTGCTGCTGGCTTTGTTCGGGTTCTTTCTTATCAGCATGCTGCTCTATCACCGGGTGCGGGGTGGGATACTGCTGGGCATTGCCCTCACCGCGCTGCTGGGATATATGGTGGGGATGGGGCGGCCGCCGCGGGCTCTTATGGCGATGCCGTTTACCGGAGACTATAACCTGGCAGCAATCGCCTTCAAACTCGATATTCCCGGCGTCTTCAAACTCAATTTTCTCCCTATTCTGCTCACCCTGTTTTTGATGGGGTTCCTTGACACCCTCGGCACGCTCGTTGGCGTGGGGGCGGCCGGCAACATGGTTGATGACAAGGGAAATTTTCCGCAGATTGAGCGGCCGATGCTGGCGGACGCGGTCACCTGCATGTTCAGCGGGGTAATCGGGACATCAACCAGCGGCGCCTATATTGAATCTGCCACCGGCATCAGCGAGGGAGCGCGCACCGGCCTGGCGTCAGTGGTTACCGCGGCGCTGTTTGCCGTGTCGCTGTTTTTCATCCCGCTCATAGAGCCGCTGCAGTATCTGCGCTATGCCTATGGCCCGGCCCTGATCGCCGTCGGCGTGATGATGATCGGCTCCATCACTAAAATAGATTTCAACGACTTGACGGAGCTGATCCCGGCCTTTGCCACCATCGTGATGATGGTCTTTACCTACAACATTGCCAACGGGCTCACCGCCGGGCTGGTCATATACCCGCTGATGAAGGTCTTTGCCGGCAGGATCAGGGAACTTAACTGGGGTATCGTGGTGCTGGCTCTTCTTTGCAGCGTTTACTATATCTTTGGATTGCCGCACTAACAGGCTGTTGAAAAACGCCCATCTGTCCCGACCTGCGTCGGGATTACCCTCTTTCCCGATAGCTATCGGGATCGTTGCGGCGTACCCTGAAGTACGCCTCACTTCTGGAGGATTTCGGGAGCCTTGCATCTGTGCATTTTTGACCAGCCTGGGAAAAACAACTTTTTTAACAACCTGCTAAAACGAGACTGCGGGCGCTTATAAAAATTCCCTGTTGACATGAACGAAGATTATGATGCACAATTAATCGGTGCACAGGGAACCGGCGTGCCGGGGCTGTGGAATTTGCAACATTGAACAAACAAAACGCTATGTATTTCACAAGAATGACACCTGTTATCACCGTCCTGTTTGTTTTACTCTGCGCCATGGTATGTCCTTTATCGCAGGGATTATGTGCCGGGCTGCTTGATGAAGATCTCGCGTGCTGTATCAAGAAAAGATACAGTAACAGTGAGTCCCGGATTCATGTGCTTGGCTTTCTGCAGAAGATTTTCAACGGCACAATCTCTCGTTCCTGCTGTTGGCCCAGGCCGCTGTATTTAGTCACTACCAATACTTATACCGCGCTTTCATTGACATCACTCTCTTCAACGATTCTCCTGCTATAAAATTACCCCCGCAGCAGAGCATAGTCTTAAATAGGCAGCGCAGTACACAGATCTGTTTACTGCCTGGCATATCCGATTTTTTATTACAGCATGACATTTCAGTGCAGCATTATGTGTGAACCTTAGTCGAGGAGGGCTCTATGCTGGTTTCACGACTAACGCTTATAGTTATTGCAGCATGCGTCTGGTATGGGGGAGGGATAGCATTATTGTTTAAAGGCGGTTCTCTGGTAAAGGATGCTTATGCAATCGATTCGCAGTCTGTGTGGTCTTATGGAGCGCCGCTCCTGGGGGTTATTATTGGTTTTGTCAAAGCACGATTCATCTTCAATCATGCCTGCAAGAAAAATATTATCAGGATCAGGTCATTAGTAAATCTGCGAATCTGGCAATGCTTCAGACCGGGAATGCTGATTTTTCTTGCTATCATTATCCCGACCGGGGCGTGGATGTCCAGAGCAGCAGCCGGAAATTTTGGCTATTTGTGCAGTGTTGCCGCTCTTGATCTTTCGATTGCGACGGCTCTCCTGACCTCAAGCCTGGTTTTCTGGAAGCTGAAGGCATTCTCCGGCAGCGCTCTATAGCACGATTACGGGGAATTGTTTCGTTACCATGCAGCACGGCAGCGGGGCGCCAGGATGAACGTTATTACCGGCAGACCCCGGCACAACAATATTTTGCTGCTGACCTGAGTGTTCTTTTCTTGAGCAGGCCGGCATGCATACACAGGATGTAATAGATGACAAAGAAAGAGCTTAACGAGTTGAAGAAGCTGGCGAAGTTTCTCTGGAACCAGGCTGATTTTCTGGAGAAGGATGGTAATAATAGATCGCAGGCGGCTGATTTGATTGAGTACAGCAGCCGGAGAGCAAAGGCAGATGCCTACCGGCACACCAGTACCCTGCTGTCAATGAAACTGGAAAAACTCCAGGGTAACAGAAATAAAAATGTTTTATAGGAAAGGTTAGAATATAGTATAAACGGTGTATTCTTAAAATAATCGGGCGGTGACATTTATTCTTTTCATGTTGTTACGTGTTTAATCACGCGGGAGACTTTTATGACTAACACCTATCTTGATAGAAGTAATTACGTGAAGGGTCTATTGCTTTTAATTGGAAAAGACCACAAGATAACAGATAGTGAAAGAGATTTTTTACAAAAAATAGGGAACGCGCTCAGTTTCGACAAAAAGTTTATAGAGAGTGCCATTAATGAGTTATTTGATAATGAATATTTAGGGAATGAACCGCCCGTCTTTTCCCGGAAACAGTATGCTGAAGCTTTTCTTCGAGATGCGATTCAACTGGCCCTTATTGACAATGATCTGTCAAGTGAAGAATTTGGCTGGTTGCAGTCAATAACCGTGGCAAACGATTTAGCAAATGAGTGGCTGGAAAATGAATTAGGGGATTACCTGAGCGGTACCGATACGCACGAATCACAAGAGCTTGAAATAGAGAAAATATTTAATACCGCAGAACATATCTGAGATTAAGGCTGGTAAAAGATTTACACTTTCTTAACACTTTTTACAAACTTTCCTCACATTTCCCATCCATACTGTAGGCGTCCCCAAGATAGAACCACAGAGTTCACGGGGAATTCCCCTGAGAACCCCTCCCAATGCCCTGTGCACTCTGTGGTTCACACTATTCGAGAAAAATGACTGCCTGGGCTTGCTGTGGCAGTTAATTAAAAAAAGGTAACCTGATGTCAAGGCAGAAGAAGTTGCTGCAGATCTGTTTCCTCTTTGCATTCATCTATATGATGATGTGCCCGGTGGTCCATGCACTGCATGACCGGTATGTCGGGAATGCCGTGTTTAATTTTCCTCTGCACTCCATAGTCCAGAAATATGCCGGAGATTTAACGTGCCATCAGGATTACCCGGTATATGCCCTCCTGCCTGATTATGCTGTTGTTAAATCCGTTTTTTCACAAAACCTGCCCATCCTTGTTTTCGCTAACCCTTCAAACAACCTCTCCATCGTCACCACCATCCGCCTTAACCTGTGATGCTTAAGGACTGAAAAGCTGTTTTCTCAAGGCGGACGACGGTCCTTGCGTGCCGCTCCCATGATAAACGCGCATTCAGCCCAAGTTGCACTTCTGTCTCACGCGAGTGTCAATAAATATTAATATTTTTAAAAGCAAAAAGCTTTTCCGCAAGAATGGAGGTACCTGTCATGCAGTATTTAATAAAACGTTTACGTAAAACAATCGCCGCGCTAACACTTGGCCTTTTTCTTCTTCTGCCGCTGCCTTCTTTTGCCGCGGACACCGCAACCGGTAAAACCCTGATTATATATTATTCGCGCACCGGTAAAAGCAGGCTCATAAGCCAGGTCCTGCAGAAGGAGCTGAACGCGCAGGTTCTTGAAATAAAAGACCTCAAAAACCGGTCCGGGACATTAGGTTATGCCGGTGCGGGGTTCGACGGTTTTTTTGACCGGCACACCACTGTTGATCCGACGAAAGCCGACCTCTCCCCGTATTCCAATATTGTCATTGTATCGCCCATCTGGAACTGGAAACTGAGCACCCCCATCCATACCTTTCTTGACAACAACCGGCTTGACGGAAAGACGGTGGTGCTGTTTACCAACGGCAACAATGACATACGCAAATATGAACAGTATGACGATAACGCCCCGTGGATTAAAAGATTTTTCCGTGATTATATACGGGGGAAAAGCAAGGGGAGCAGGGACTATGTTACCGGCACTGCCGGGGGGAATTATGTCCGGCATTGTCATGTTGAAACCCTTGAGGCATCAAATGACCAAATTATGCAGCGTACCATCAAGCAGCTTGACAATGTGAAAAGCGCGCTGTCAATTAAAACGGCGAAAGCAAACCAGTAGCGCTATCAGTTTTCATGGGCAACGGTAAAGCGGGAATCATTCAGATAATCGGTTGACCCTGGTGAAGCCCCGCCCGCCAGGCGGGGCTTCACAGATATCTTTAAGCACTGATTCTGACCGCTGCCGCAACAGTACAATGCAAAATAACACGCGAAGAAAGGAAGGGATAGATGATGGAGTCCAACAATGACAAGCACATTATAAAAAGCTTCAAGCGTATCTGTAAGCAGCAGATTGCCATTGACTGTAATAATATGGATCCGGACCTCAGGATGTCTCAGATAAAAATGCTGTCAGCTTTTAACGGCAGCAGCAGCCTTTCGCTACAGGAGCTTGCGGACAACAGCGGCGTTACGGTTCCCCGCATGGCCGCCATGATAAAGAGCCTGATAAAAGACGGCATCATTGAACGGTGCAAAGATGATAGAGACCGCAGGAGATCGGCGGTCAGCCTGACTCCTCAGGGAGAAAGGCTCCGCAATCAGATTACCGCAAACCGCCGCAAAGCCGCAAAAGCTCTCTATGCTCACCTGAACAATAAAGACCGGGTGATACTACTCAATGCACTCGATACCGCGTGCAAAATACTCGAGAAAATAGCGCGGCGATGAAAGCAGCCTGACCATGTCCAAATGGCGGAAGCTGGATGTCCGCAGAGCGTATGGCGCTTCGATGCGGTATATTAATTATTTAAAAAAACAGCTGAGCATGGTAGAAGAAGGGAAAGCACCTGATGCACCCGGTAAATAATAAAAGCTGGGAGAGGAGTTAAACGTTTATGGACAGAGTTGACGTAGCACGAAAAGACTATGACCCGAAGGTATCCCGAATTCCTGAGCTGATCGGCACTCATCCCGGAACCATCGCGCCGCTGGTAATCTGGAAGCCCAATCCCATGCAGCTGGTCAAGCCGGCCAGCGGATCACGCGTGAGCGGCATCATGGAGGTGGAGCTGAAAATACGGGGGGGTAATGAAGAGCTGGAAAAAAACCTGAAAAAAATCGTTCTCACCATCGACGGCCAGCGCTTTGAATTTGATAAACCTTCATGCCGGATTGCATTTGATACCTCGCGCGCGCAGTACCGCATGATAAAGATCAAGGCGGAGGCAATCGGCAGCAGTGAAGAGGAAAGCGAGGCGATCCTCGCGTCCTATTACACGTACGTGATTGCTGAAAATGGTGTCTTTGATAAAACCAAACCCCTGCTCCTTTTTGCCGGTGTTATCGAGCCGAAGATAGATAATACACGGGGGACATGGACCCCGGACATGTACGATGCCGCCTTCAGGTTTTCAGAGAATATCATGAGCCATTTAATGCACTACGGGTTCGTGCCGGATTTTCTGAAAGAAGTCGACATGTTTACCGCGCTCATTGACCCCACCCAGCTTGATAAAGGGCTGGAAGAATACACGCCGAGGAAGCTCGTGAATATCCTCGGGCAAGGGTCCGGCCCGGGCTGCGACGGCCAGACCTACACGGACATGATCGGCTCAACGCAGTGGATGGAAAAGACCAAGACCAAGCTCGGCACGATCCTTCGCGGGTATCATATCCCGGAGGCAGGCCTGTCGAACGACATAGCTGATATCTTTGAAGTGTTTACCGCCCACGTTATCAGCAATTACTATAAATTTGCCCCGGTCGGCGGCATGCGGGGCTGGGACCAGACCCAGATACTGTTTAACGACGTTATCGAGGATCTCCGGAAAAAAGGCTTCAAGGGGCCATGGGATGTGTACTCTCTTATCATCGGAAAGAAGCCGGTCTATCTGGTTGAGAAGCTGAAGCGGCACATGAAAGAGAATAATATTACCGGCATCGTGCTCTATGACTACATATCCGATCTTTCAGACTTTGAAGACACCAAGGGTATGTGGGAAGAGGTGCAGCACGCAATTGATATCGTGGAGAAGGAGACCGGCAGGAGGCTGCCGCTATCCATCGTCAACACCACGGAGGGCGAGCTCCTGGGTGTGCAGCCTGACTTTGCCGAGGCTGCCTTCAGAATTACCCGCAATGAGATCGCGACCTGCGGCATCGGAGATGATTTAAAAGTGGGCTTCATCCTGGGTGAGCACGGGTTTCCTCCCGGAAACGGCGAAGATGATGTTATTGATGTGAACATGAGAAGAGTGCGGCAGAATATCCGCAGGGTTTATGACAAGGAGCTGCCAAAGCTGCGCAAGGGGGTTACTGAGTACGCCCTCGGGATGAATGAGTTTAACAACCATCCTGATTCTCCGCAGATGTCCTCCATGGAGCGGATGGTGGACTACCTGCACCGGGGCTTTGACGTGATCATCTTCCAGCCGTACTATTTCACCAATGAAACCATTGATCTCTTTGAGCATCTGCGGCACTGGGCCTTTGAACTTGACGGCCTTGATTATCACCATGAATTTCACGGCGGGCATGAGATAGCGCAAAACTACCGGAGCGATTTTAATTTCCGGGGCGCGCGCATCATTATTACCGGCTCGCTCATGGGGCGGTATGAAAAGGACGGGAACCTGCCCCTGGTGAAAGAAGCCTACGCGCTTTTCAAGGGCAGCATCGTTGATACCATTGCACGGAAAATAGCTGCGCTGTAACACGCGGGAGCCAACTCGCGAGCTGACCCGGCTTTTATAACATCTGCGGCTCATAGGTGTTTCCCCTCTTATTCCCTATCTCCTTCCTATGAGCCGCGGATGTTTTTATTTCTGGCAGCCTATTTAAAAGCCGCCACACACGAAATGGTCAGAGAGCTGCTGCATCGCCGCGACAATACGGCATAACAGGGGTTATTGGTTTTATGTTTATTGAGGTAACAACCGGAAATGCTGAAGATAAAACAAACTATATGCGCAAGCTGCTCCGCACATTCATTGAAACAAAAATGAAAACATATAGTGGGCTTGAGGCACAGGACGCGGATGCTGCAAAAACAAAGTACCTGGCCAGCCTGTGGATGATTTTGTCGGTTACCGGGATTATGCAGCATGAAGAGATAGCGCAGCAATCAGGCATTGCGTGCGGCGATCTTCAGGGCTGGAAAAGCGATAAAGAATTTAACGCATTAGTGGAGTGCAACTATAAAGAGTTTTTAATCTACATCGTAGATCTGTTTGCCTGAAATGTAAAAATTTGGATTTGAACTGACAGCTTTTAAAACAATAGTTTGAGTATATCGGACAATAGCACATTACATATAGTCTGCAATCGGTTAACTTGAATGACTTCTCTCGCTAATGATACATAAGCTGCAGTTTTCTTCCTGTAATGCTCGCCACAATATATGACACGTAATGTGGAATTTAAAGAAAAAAGGCCCAACCACTATATTTAGCGGTTAGGCCCTGCTAACTTCAAAAGGATTTATGCCTCAGCCCTACTAAAACTCTTTACTGTTTTTTCTTTCGCCTTGAAACAGTCCGCCCTTTTTTCTCCTGCTGGACCTGTTCGAGTACCTCTCTCCTTTTCATGCCCTTTAAATCAGAAAGAGCTTTACGGATACCAGGTTTCCGTAGCTGCAGGCGACCGGGTTTTTTTTCCCATATGGAGACAATGTTATCGCAGACGCCGAGAAGTTTTGCCAATCGGGACTGAGAAATACCAAGACGGCCCCGGAGACTGCGGACCTGCCTGCCTGTAATGCTAAAACCATCCTCTTTCAGTTTGGTGGCATTATCATGAACCGATCCATGGATTTTGCCCTGCAGCACGGCGAGTCTTTTGTTTTCTATTTCAAGTGCGGCGATTCGCCGCTTGTGTTCATAGACGAGCTTTTTGAGAGCAGCGTTTGAAACTTTGAGAGGGGTGATGGTCAAATTGATTTCCCTGCGGGCCAGTCGCTTGATTTCATCCTTCAGTACATTGGCAATGTTGGGCATGATTGTCTCCTTTATTATTGACAAAAACTCGCTTTTGGATGGGCATAATATAAAATAGGGGTGATTGTGTGTCAATTAAAATGTCCCCGCACTATATAGGCCGGGTGTGAGCGGATAAAAATCTGTGATGTGTTTTAAAATGATTATCTCGCGATATTATGTTTAATCTTTTGGTTTTCAATGAACCCCCAAGAGTTTTGACTACATCAGACAATGGCATATTACCAGAAGAAGTCATCAATGAATTTAAGCTGTTAAACTTCTATCGCTACTGATACATAGTCTTCACTTTTCTGCTTATAATGCCCACCACAAGATGTTGATTTCTGGCCGAACAACCCCTGTCCATATCTTGCGGTGGATTATTTATTGACACACAATAATCAACGACCTATACTTCATTACCTTATTGAATGGTCACTTCATTGTTTGAATCATGTCTTTCTGGGAGGGAGCTATCATGAACAAAAAAGTCAATTTATCGTTATTATTGATTGCCCTGGCAGTATTTGTCTTTTGTATAGCCGGGGAGGGTTATGCCCAGGAGCATAGTCTCACTGTCATCAACACGGGAGCAGGCAAGGGAACAGTAACGGCAACATCCGATGTAAAAACCCCGGAAATATCTCTTTCAACCGACAAACTGGAATTTGATTTTTCAACAGGGAGGAGAATAGTTTTAAAAACACTGGTCATTTCAAATATCGGGACAGGAAATCTCATTGTGAGCGTTTCAGGACTTGATGGGACGGGTTTCAAAATATTAGGCAGAAGTAACTTCACGGTTAGACCGGGCAGGAAACACAATCTCATGGTGTATGTCTTATCAGCCTCCGTCCTCCAGGCGACTGAGGGCATGGGCGTGTCAGGATCTGGAGCGTCAGACGGGTCAGATGATTTAGAAGCAATGCAGGTTAAAACTTCGGGAGCAAGTAACCCAACCCCAACCAAAATGAGTTTGAAAACGAACGACCCCAACCACCCCGAGGAATTAGTCGAGCTCGCACCGCTTGTTCCGGTGGGTCCATCGGCTACGCTCAAGATTGAAGGCTTATATCGTTACGCTGTTGGTTGCGGCGATGATAGTGTGAATTTGACAGAAACGGGTGAAATTCAACTCAACTTTCTATACCTGACCGATAAGCAACACTATAATATAGTTTGCGAAGGCGATACATGTAAGGGTGTTACAAATGTTTCCGGCACTTTTGTTTGTAAAGGTGAGTGCACTTTCGTGTATCGTCAGGACAATATACAGTGGATAATATACGGGAACCTTTCAAAAGATAAGACGAAACTCACCCTTGAGGTTTTTCACGCAACCGAGCCCAAAGGATCATTCACAGCTACTTGCCCTGACGCTCAACCCCCAACGACAACGGCGCCTTGGGGATTAGTTGAAGAAAATTTTATGTATAAAACAATAACGATGGATTTTAAACAAGGCGCAGAAATAACAGTCTCATTTGGGGCTGTGGGAGAAAAAAAATATACGCTTAGTAGCGTAACTGAATAGTAATAAATTTAAGCAGA
>JAPLIX010000220.1 GCA_026388865.1 Pseudomonadota bacterium
ATATTGTTCCCCTGTTTTTCATAGAACTTTTGACAGTACCGTAGAACCACCGAGAGCACTGAGAATTCTGTGTAAAATAATTAAAATACTGTTTACAACCGCTCAGCCGTCTCTGAAAATGTGTTCCTTAGTGAAACATTCTGCTCAAATATTTATTGAGTTCACTGAGTATCCTCTGTGAGCTCTATGGCTACCAGCTTTTATGCTGCCTTTTTCGTCTTCATGAGCGGGTTTGGGCCCAATGCGCGAACCCGCTTTATAATTCCTTCCGCAGCTTCATTAAACGTCTTTCCCTCTGTCCGGCCAACGGCCGCCAGTTCCAGTCGCTGCGGCTCGATGCCAAGCTCTTCAAGAAGCTTCCGGGTATACTCGATCTGTTTCCGCGCAACTGCCAGACCTTCCATAAACCGGCACGCACCTCCCGCCACCAGCACCGCGTCAGCCCCGCTTTCAAAAGCTTTGAGCACATGCATGGAATTAATTTTCCCCAGGCAGTGAAGGCGTATAACCCTCAGCTGCGCCGCCTTCATTGATTTTTCAGGTTTAGCCGCGACCGGTTTGCAGCCTGCGCAGAACATGCAGGAAAATGCGACAACAGTCGGTTCAAATTTTTTCATGAAATCTCCATTCAGTTCCGGAGGTCTTATCAATACTTAACCACAGAGCACACAGAGATTTTCTCTATGTTTTCTCAAAGAATATAATTATAATCTGGAACTCAATAAATCAGGAAAGTTTTTATTTTCTCTATCGTGAGTTCCTGAGTTTCAGATTGAATATCAGCAGTTCCGGGCATCCGTGCAAGCCGCAAGTTCCGCCAGTATCTGTTCGTCAGTGCAATGCTTTAGCTCTATGGCCCGGCGCGGGCATGCGCTGACGCAGATTCCGCAGCCCCGGCATTCAGCAGGTTCAATGAAGGAAACCCGCTCCTCTGAAATTGCCGGCGCATGGTAGGGACAGTCCCGGACGCAGGTGAGGCAGGCTACACAGCGTTCTGGATCGACCACGGCGACAATGCTGCTGAGCACCAGCTCCCGCTTTGCAAGAATTGTTGCTGCGCGCGCTGCTGCCGCAAGTCCCTTAATAATGCTATTACTCATATCCCCGTTGCCGCAAGCGAACTTGCCGCCGCAGGCAAGGTCAAGCGGTTGCAATGCAGACTGCTGCACATAGCTGCCGTCTGCCGCCAAGGGAATTTTCAAGAGCGCGGCAAGAGCATCAGGCGCCTGGCCCGGCTCGATAATGACAATGCCGTGCTTGAGCACCTTTTCGTCCCCGTTTACCATAATAATCGTGACATAGCTTCCCGGATGTCCGGCAAAACTGGTTATGAGTACATGAGAAAATATTTTTATCTTATTCTGCCCTGCAACCTTCTTCTGCAGGCTGCGCGCTGCGTCAGAACCATCAGACGGTCCCTGCTCCACCAGGTAAACCTCAAAGCCCTGGTTTGCCAGCGATAGCGCTGCGGTCAACGCCGACAGCCCGCTACCGATGACCAGCCCGCTCTGCACCACGTCGCTTGTTACTTCTTTAAGCGGCTCAAGCTTCCGCGCCCGGGCCACTGCCATACGAAGAACATCCAAAGCGTGCCCCGCGGCTCCACGGTCCGGCATCTCCAGCAGATAGCGGTTAAGGCCTGCCTCAGCCAGGGCTTCCTGGTAGAGCGGTGCATGCGCTTCCGGGTCGCAGGTTACGGCGACCACCCGGCTGAGGCCCTGCTCATCAATGATCTCCTGCACCCGCTGTAAACTTGCCATTGAGCAGAGTTCCGGCAGCGCTTCAGCATGAACCACCGCGCTCATCTTCCGTGCGCCGGCGATAATACCTTCAGCTGACTTTTGCCCGGACAGCATCTGCCTGCAGATAAAAATGCCGACGGCGCGCTCTTTGCCCGCAACGCTCATTTCCGCGGGATATTTTTTTTCGCGTACCAGTGCTCCGCGCGCCGGGGAAAGCAATTCCGC
>JAPLIX010000206.1 GCA_026388865.1 Pseudomonadota bacterium
AGTGACTCGTCCCGGGGAATTTAAATTGACCGCTTATACCGATGTGTTACAGGCAATTTCCATGGCCGGGGGCTTTACCATATATGCAAATAAATCCAATATAGATATTATCAGGAAAGAAGGGGACAAAAAGATTAAAATTAATTTTAATTATAATGAGGTACTAAAAGGTAAAAATTTAAACCAAAATATCCCCTTAAAGCCTGGCGATGTAATTGTTGTGTACGAATCGTGGTGAGTTCGAATGGGTCAATCTATGGCGCTTCCTATCAGACATTGAAGCCTTCTACCGTTCTATGAATGGTATACCGTGTTAATGCAGCTATGATATGAGTGTAGGTAATTCGAGGAGAAAGAAAAAGTTATTTCGCGCAATCAGTCAAACATTCATTGCCATAGCAATTGTATTACTCCAGGAGGGCAGTGTATGGGCGCTTTATATACAACTTGATCCTTCCCTTGCATGGCAGCTTTATTATGAAGATAATATTGCTGGTGACCCACAAAACTTTACAGGCAGCAAATTGTGTGGATTCAGTAACCGCTATATGCCGAAATTAGAGTTCGGATTAACATCTTCCCAGTTATCAATTAAAGGGTCAACCCAGCTAACTGTTTACCGGTATCTGAGCGAGAAGGGATACGACCGTACCGATAGAGAGTATAATATAACAGGTGCCTATAAACTTAATCCCAGATCAGAAATCACTCTCTCGGCAAATTACACATTAAATTCTAACCCGGAGAGATATTTAACAACGGACGCGCAGGGCTTTCAAGCGGGGGTGATAGTTCAGAATACACAGGATGAAACAAAGAGTTATACGGTCAACTATAAATACAATTTATCTCCCCGGAACAGCCTGATATTGATGTTTGACTACAGTACTTTTTTTTCTTCAGACTACGGTAATGCAGGTGACCTATACCTTTATTCTGCCGCTTTTAGCCGTAAACTGAGCAAAAAAGATGAGCTGACGGTTGGGCTTGGGTATAATCATTTCCAGTTTAGCTATGGTATCATCGATGCGGCAAATCTGGGATTCAAAATGGATAATTATAGTATCAACACCGGAATAGCTCATGAGTTCAGCGATTCGTTCAAGTTTAGTTTTAATATCGGGTGGTATATTGCAGAAACAAAGCAGCGCCAGGCAGTGGTTGAACAGGATCCTGATACCGGTGAAAGTATCGTGACCGGGACTAAAACTGTTAGCAACAGCACCCCGGGATCAAATTTTTCGTTCCTTCTGGAAAAAAAATATTTTCGTACCACCCTGCAATTTAAAGTTGGCCAGGCTCTGGGAACCAATCCTGACAATGGACAAACATATCCCAGTACTAATATTTCCATTTCCATCAATCATGAACTGACCGATAAATTACGCGGCTCCTGTTCCTGGTCGTACTTTAATAATAAAGCAACTGCAGGGGAGTACAATAACCGCACAAACATTGACAATACATCTTATGTGAGCGGCTTGGGGCTGCAGTACCAGTATCGGCGCAATATAACCTTTTCCCTTCAATACTCGCGGGCAGAGTCCAATAGTAATTCTGACCGGAACACGAGCAGTGACGCGATCAGAAACACGGTATACCTGGGATGCACTGTTGCATTACAGAGACCATTTATTGTGAGGTGATGTAAACACCATGTTATTTGAGGCTGAATTAGCTCAATATATTAATATCGCAAAAAGAGGAAAGAAGATCATATTGATTTGCATACTTGCTTCTCTCATTATTGGATCTGCGATAGCTTTCAGCATAACGCCAGTTTACCGAGCGCAGGCAACCCTCTACTATCTTTCAGCACAGATACCAGAGGCGATGCTCATAAGTTTTGTCAATGTGTGGTTAGAAGCTGCCGTTCAGTTTGTTCAATCCAGCATTTTCACGCGAGATAAATGTTTAGAGATTATCAAGGAAGTAAACTTATATCCTGCCCTTGTAGATAAGCTCACTGCAGATGATTTGGTTGCCCAGATGAAAGATCATTTTGGTAGCGAAAATATGTATGTAAACGCTAGTGGGGGCGGCGGAAAAACAACAGAAGAAGTAATGACTGGGGTTAAATTCTATTTTGAAGACGCATCCCCTAAAAAAGCATTTGAGGTTGCAACCATTCTTGCCTCTGCGTATATTGATAACTACAGAAAATTCAGAGAATCATTTGCCACAGTTACTTCTTCAGTTTTGCTTGATGAGCAGTACCGGCTGAAAGCAGATATAGCCAAGATTGATCAAACGCTTTCTGAATACAAAAACAAACATGTACATGGAACGCAAGATACTTATTGAAGGGCAGCTTGCTCAAATACAACCTTCTACCCCTCTGGAAGGGGTTTCAGGAGCGAAAATTGTAACGCCTGAAGAAAAACTGGCAAGCCTTAAAGCAGAGCTTGCAGTGCTGCAAACCCAGGTTTCTGAAAAGCACCCGGATATCATTCGAGTAAAACGCGAGATCGAGGGTTTAGAAAAAGCAGGGATCACTAAACAACAAAGTGCTCATATGCAGAATGATAAAGAAAAACAGGTATCCTCTCGAATGAAAGAGCTGGGTCCTTTGAAGGATCTCGGAGCCTACAATCCGGCCTACGTGAATTTAGTAACGCAAGTAGATGATATCGATGCTCAAATAAAGTCTATAAGGGGGCAAAAAGAAGAGATTAAGGGTGAGATAGAAAAATATAAACAACGGTTTGAAAAAACGCCATTGATAGAAAAGGAATATAATGTCCTTGTCAGAGATCGCGATACTTCACAAAAAAGATATGAACAATTAGTCGGTCAGGCATTACAGGCTGATAGCTCTGCGGCAATGGAAAAGCGAGACGTGGGAGGAAAATTTATTTTAACTGAACCGCCTGCATTTCCCTTCAAGCCAATAAGACCAGATCGATTATTAATTATAGGCACCTCTCTCATTATCGGTATTTTCGCAGGCTTTTTAATAATCTTTTCTTGGGAATTTTTAAATTTGAAAGTGCGGACGGTTCAGGACTTAATAGAAGTGTCCTCTTCTGCGGTGCTTTTAGAGCTTCCCGAAATTCCCCGTGATGAACAAAAACAGACCCGCAATGTCAGAAAGCTGGCGATACCTCTTATCATCATAATTCTGGTCCCGGTAGTGCTGTTTGCCGTCAATAAGTACTTTTCGCTGGAGCTGGATATTACCGCTATCAAGATAATAGAAACAATAAAAAAGAAAATGGTCATATTAGGTCTGTAACGGGTGTTTTGATTATGAGTAAAATTAAAGATGCGTTAGAGAAGGCAAAACGGATGAGAGGGTTGTCAGCGCCGTTTCTTTTAATAGATGACGGCACTGCAGCTAAAAACGAGGGGGTCTCCCAGCGCACCCATACTAAAATAGTTGACTATGATAAAGATGCGGTGGTGCGGCATAATATTGCGACGCTCACAGCTGATCCGTACCGCGTGAGTGAACGTTTTAAACTGTTCAAGACCCAGATTCTTACCAAAACCCAGATAGCTGGAGATCGTACCATTCTGATAACGAGCTGAACTGATGGCGAAGGAAAAACATTTACCGCCATTAATCTGGCCGTTATGTTTGCCCGGGAAGTAGATCAGACCGTGCTGGTGGTTGATGTGAACCTGAAGAACCCGGGCATTTTACCGGCATTTGGTATTGACTCCATGGAAGGATTAACCGATTATCTCCTGCATAATAAACCTCTGGCCGAGATATTAATTTGTCCCGGGGTTGAAAAGCTGACCATCCTGCCGGCAGGCAATTCCATCCAGCGCTCTGCCGAAATGCTGGGGTCGTTAAAAATGCAGCGTTTAATTGCAGAAATGAAGAGTCGCTACCACGACCGATACATCTTTTTCGATGGTCCGTCAATAATGACCTCTGTTGATGCGCTGGTTCTGTCAAAATATATCGACAGAACCCTGTTAGTGGTAGAAGCAGGGAAAGTCTCGCCCCCCCAGCTGAGTAAATCAATTAATCTCATAGGCGAAGATAAGATTCTGGGAACAGTTTTAAATAAAGGGGAACCCGCCTAACTGCACAGCATCCCTGCAGGTGTCAGCTCCCTTTCTCTGCGATATGCGGTCATTAAAGCAAGGGTCTTACGTATGTACGAAAATTTTTATGGATTTAAAGAGAAGCCCTTTAGCCTCCTGGCAGATCCTGCCTTTTTATATCTGAGCAAGAAACATGAACTGGCCCTGAACTATTTGGAGTACGGGCTATCAGAGCAGGCAGGTTTCATTGTTATTACGGGCGAAGTTGGTTCGGGGAAAACAACACTTATTAAGTATCTGATCAACAAACTGGACAAGGTCGCCATAAAAATTGCCATGCTTTTTAATACCAACATCAGCCCCCACGAATTTTTGGAAATCGTATTAAAAGAATGGGATATCCCTTGCACGGGGAAAGAAAAAACAGACCGCTATGAAGCACTCACCGGTTTTCTCCTCCAAGAGTATGTTAAGAAAAACAAGGTGGTACTGATTATTGATGAGGCACAGAACCTTTCTTCCGAAACCCTGGAAGAGATCCGGATGCTCTCAAACTTGAATGATGAAAAGCAGCCCCTCTTCCACATCATCCTTCTCGGCCAGCCGAACCTGCGTGACCGATTAAACCAGAGGGCCCTCGAGCAGCTGCGCCAGAGAATTTCGATACACTATCATCTTGACCCCCTGGACTTTGAGGACGCGGCGCAGTATATCACCCACCGTCTCAGGAAAGCAGGATCCCCGCATGCAGATATTTTTATGCCCGCAGCGCTGGAAAGCATTTATCAGCATTCCCGGGGAATCCCCCGTGTGATCAACATTATCTGTGATACGGCGCTGGTATACGGTTTTGCCGAGGGTGCCGAAAAAATTGATAAAACAATCATTGAAAATGTGGTGGAAGAGCGGATAAAAGGAGGATTGATTTTCCTTGAAGATACAGCCAGTTCCATCGTTGCCCCCCGGCAGTCTCAGGATAATGGCCTGGGTAAAGAGCTCGAAGAAATAAAAGAGCACTATGCCGCCCTCAACAAGAATATTTTCGAACTGACGCTGCTGGTAAAAAAATTATATGCAGAAAAGGAGCCTTCTAAAAAAGCACCGCCGAATGCGGTGCATAAATCCAGAAAGCTTTCTGGCAACACCGAAAAAAAGCGGCGACTGCCGGAGAATAAAAAACTTAACCAAGAAATGAGCGTGCTCCGGGATCGAGTTAAAGGTCTGGAAAAAAAGCTGCACAAAAATAATACCGCCGGTAGACGGGCGGTCTCGCGGTTGCTCGTAAAAACACTGGAACGATAGAGATATGAAGGAATTGATACATAGGATTCAGAGTAAAAAGGCACGCATTGGCGTAATCGGACTGGGCTATGTGGGGCTTCCTCTGGTAATACGGTTTTGCGAAGAAGGCTTTACGGTCACGGGCTTTGATATTGATCCGGCTAAAGTAGCGTCAATCAATGCCGGCAGGAGCTATATCCAGCATATTGCCGGAGGCCAGCTTAAAAAATTCATCAAGAAGCGCACGCTGAAAGCGACGGCAGATTTTAAAACCCTGCGCTCAGTGGATGCCATAATCATATGTGTTCCAACGCCTCTCAATGAAATGCGGGAACCCGATCTTGAATATGTGGAAAAGACCGGAGACATTATTGCCCGGTATCTGCGCCCGGGACAGATCGTCAGCCTGGAAAGCACCACCTACCCGGGG
>JAPLIX010000136.1 GCA_026388865.1 Pseudomonadota bacterium
ACCGCCGCGCATGATCTCCTTGAGGATGCCTATATCAAGTTTATTCAGCGGGAACGATACGATGTTCATCGCGGTGACGGGTTTTCCGCCCATGGCATAAATATCGCTCAGGGAATTGGCCGCAGCGATCTGGCCGAAGGTAAACGGGTCGTCAACAATGGGCGTAAAAAAATCAACCGTCTGCACGATGGCGATATCGTCAGTCAGTTTATACACACCTGCGTCATCCGGGTTTTCAAGCCCCACGATGAGGTTCGGGCTTTTCACCAGCGGCAGCCCGCATAATATGTTGTCCAAGGCCCCTGGACCAAGCTTTGACGCTCACCCGGCCTTGTGGGAAAAATGCGTGAGCTGGATTTTATCCTTGTTTGTCATGAGAAAAACTCCTCTGAATATAAAACTCGTATTGATTAAAAATAACCACAGAGGACTCTGAGAGAATAGTAGCTAACAGAATAAACCTTTCGGCATTTAACAACCTGCTATTGCTTTATCTTCCCTCTGTGACCTCTATCACATTTTTTCCTTTCAGTCTCTCTGGTAATGCTGTCCCCAGTACAATGTATCGGGGCGATACTGTTGATCCCAGGCCTTTAAAATAATTCCGTACACTCACCCCTTCTGTGCTTTTGAAATATGATGCGATCGTTTATCGTTATTGTTTTTTAGAACACAGAGCATTTCTCGGTGATCTCTGTGGTTTGATAGTCTTCCGATGTTTTATAACACACCTCACACCTTAAGTTTAAGAAGAAAATAAAGGTTATCCTTTTTTAGTATAGCTTGCCAAGGTTCCATTTGACTTTATGGAAGAAGTGCCATATTTCTCATATAGCATACGTATTAAAAGCGCGGGACCGTCAACCACGCGCGAAAGGGAACGACATGAAAGCTAAAACAAATAAAGTCAAAGATGAATTGCGGCCCGAATACGATTTTGACTACGAGAAAGCCGTTCGAGGCAAATATTCTAAACGATTAGTTGAGGAAGGAGCAAATATTGTTGTTCTTGAATCAGATGTTGCCAAAGCTTTTGGTAATTCGGCAGCAGTGAATGCAGCATTAAGATCACTTCTTGATTTCACCCGTTCAACCCAACGACTGACAAGTCGCTCCGGCGGGCGGCGTTAAATAGCACTACGTTGTCGCCAATAGGAGTGCGGGGCAACATGCCGGCAAGTCTCACAGCAATAAAAGTCATCGAGAAAATATTAAACCCTATCAGCACAGGTGCGCTGGTGTTTTTTTTTAAAGAGACAAAACAATAAATAACTGCCCCGCAAAAGTATACAAGAGACATGTGACATGCGAAAGACGAAAACTGAGCACGCCCTTGCGTTTATAAAAGCAGGCCTGTCAGCGATCCCTATCTTTGGAGGAAGTCTCGCTAGCCTAGTTGTTGATTACATTCCCACCGCGACGCAGCGGTCTATTGAGGAAGCACTAAGCTCCTTACAAGAGAAACTGACTATACTCCAAGCCCGTATCGATACTGAGGCTGTCAACAAGGATGAGTTTTCGGAACTCTTTAAATCAAGCTACCTTTTGATTCAGCGCAGTCATCAGCAGAAGAAGATCGATGCGGCAGTGAATTTAATAGTCAACATCTTGCTCAAAAAGAGTGATCCCAAAAGGCTGAGCTATACGGAACTGGACCATTTTGCTCGATGTCTTGATCTTCTATCAATTGGAGCCCTTGAAGTTCTCGAAGTTATCGTGACAATTTATCATAATCCGCAAGAGAGGAAACAAGTCTTTCGAAGTGAGCACGAATTGCAGTTCGACAGTCTTAGCAAACGGTTTTCACATTTTCAAGTGCCTCTGCTTATGGGTCTTGTGGCTGAGTTGAGTTCGCTGAATCTGTTTTATATGGTGCCAGCACCAGCGGTCCGAACTGCTGACTACGGAAACCAAGTGATCGAGCTGACCCCTCTAGGAGAACGTTTTGTAACGCATCTACTCCAAGTTGCGTTGTAATTCTAAGGATTTTAAAAGCGGTTCCAACGGATTGCTATTATGCGCCTTCGTCATAAGCATAAGAAGGGATACGAGGAACAACCATGAACATAATAGGTGCCAGTCACCTATTTATAATGGGCGCTGTCCCTATTTTAAAATAGGAGTGCGGGGGCAACAATGCAGGAAAGCTACTCAGAAATAAAATCATCGATAGAATGTTAAACCCTATCAGCACAGGTGCGCTGGTGGGTTTTTTTGAGTGAAGTAAAAGAAATTAGTGGCTGTCCCCACAAAACGCATGACGAAACCTCGCTGGTCCCGGTACGGTTCATCTGCCAAGCACTTCAGGCAGGATTCAGGGGACTCGGCCGTCAAAAGCGCGACGAGGGGGAGAAAGGGGTCACTTACTTTAGC
>JAPLIX010000373.1 GCA_026388865.1 Pseudomonadota bacterium
CCACGGCATTAAACCAGCGTTCATATCCGGCAACCTTTGCTATGGTAATGTGCGTCTTGTCATACCAGCCGTAGGCAGAAGAATGCAGGAAGATAAGCAGGCAAACGGGCGCTGCAATTTTTATGATCCGGTGTTTAATGGTATTCATGCTTTTTGCTCCCGTGAAAAGTATCCGCCCTAATCCGGACAAGCCGGAACCAACGTTAACCGCAAAGACTAAAAAAGAAACAAAGAAGATTGAATTTGAAACTCAGGAACTCACAAAGGTAAAAACAATATTTTCCTGATTTCTTGAGTTCCAGATTTTTAATTTTTCTTTCCCTTTTTGCAAGAAATTTAGTCTTAAGCGCCTAACGCTGGCACTGCGGGCAGTAAAACGTTGAGCGCTGCCCGCTTCTCTGACAGCGAACCCTGCGGCCGCAGACATAACACGGCTCACCGGCGCGGCCGTAAACTTTGAGCTTGAGCTGAAAATATCCCGGTTCACCTGAAGCGCCCTGAAAATCCTTGAGCGTCGTTCCGCCGGCAGCAATAGCTTTTCTCAGGGTCTTCTTTATTGCTGCAGCAAGGCGCTGGTAGCGCGTACGCGAAATCTTTCCTGCTGCTGCCAGCGGGTTTATCCCGGCCGGAAAGAGTGATTCGCTGGCATAGATATTACCAACGCCGCTCACTACCTTATGGTCCATGATAAACTGTTTTACTGAAATTTTGCGCCCCCGGGCCCGCTCATACAGGTAGTCGCCATTCAAAGCAGCACTCAGCGGCTCCGGCCCGCTTTCAATCAGGAGCGGGTGCTGCAGGGGATCGGCTGCCGACCAGAGCAGGGCGCCAAAGCGCCGCGGGTCGCAGAACCTGAGGCAGGTGCCATTCTCAAAGATAAAATCAGCATGGTCATGCTTGCCGGGATGTGTCGCAGCAGGGAGGATACGCAAACGGCCGGTCATGCCCAGATGCAGGATGATGCTGCCTGCCTGGCAGCGCAGCATCAGGTATTTAGCGCGCCGCTCAACAGACCTTACCACCTGTCCGCGCACTATGCCCGGCAGTTCCGCGGGCACCGGCCAGCGCAGGCTGCGATTGCGCAGAATAACCTCCACTATTTTCCGCCCGACCACCAGCGGCTCTAAGCCGCAGCGTATGGTTTCAACTTCGGGGAGTTCCGGCATACCCTGCTCTCTTTGCCTCAGTTTACCCGTACGGTCTCTTCTGCGGCGGTTAGAGTATCTATGTTTCTTCTCATTGATTCTGTTGCTGGTTTAGGGACGGTGTAGAAAAATCGCCCGCATTGTTTTTAATCCCGGTCCTCTTATTCAGGTTCGGGTGATCTGCCAGCACTGGTGAATGCGCGGGCTGCGGCTAAAATCCTCCGGCATGGTTGCCTGAGTGATATCCTGTATGTGCAGCGGCTTGAGCGCCTCGGCATCAAGCCTGAACCTGCGGAAGTTATTGGAGAACAGTAAAACGCCGTCGTGCTCAAGATGCTCTGCGCACAGGCGCACCAGTTCCACATGATCCCGCTGCAGGTCAAAGTCATGGGCTCTGTCCCGTGAGTTGGAAAAAGTCGGCGGGTCAAGGAATATCAGCCCAAAGCGCTGCGGCTCCTGCCTGAGCCATTCAATGCAGTCGGCGCGGATACCGGTATGCCGGCGCCCGCCGCAGCCGTTGAGCACCAGGTTATCGCGCGCCCAGGAGATGTAGGTGCTGGAGCTGTCAACCGTGGTGGTGGCCGTGGCACCTCCATCTGCTGCATAGACGGTGGCCGTGCCGGTATAGGCAAAAAGGTTCAGGAAGCGCTTGCCCTGAGCCAGTTTCCGGATAAGCCCGCGGGTGAGACGGTGATCAAGGAACAGGCCGGTATCAAGGTAGTCGGTGAAATTCACCAGAAATTTAAAGGTATCCTCCCGCACCTCCTGAAAGGCATGTTGGTAATCCTGCTTCTGATACTGGCTCAATCCTTTCTGGCGTTTGCGGATTCTGAAAAACATGTTTTCCGGAGCAATGCCCAGCACCGCAGGGACCGCCGCCCGTACTCCCTCGAGGCGCTCCCGGGCCTTTGCCGGATCAACGGTCCTGGGCGGCTCATATTCCTGCACATACACCCATTGTTCATAGCGGTCAACGGCAACTGCATATTCCGGCAGGTCTGCATCATAGATCCGGTAACAATAGATTCCCTCGCGCCGCGCCCATTTTTCCAGATGGCGGAGGTTTTTTCGCAGCCGGTTGGCAAACATTTCTGCTCCCGGGATGCCATCTTGCGCCGGCTGTGCGGTGCTTGCAGGAGCTGTAATAGCATGGCCGGCGCCGCGGCGGGGGACATTTTTAAAAATCCGCTCCGGACGCACTTCAAACTGCAGGAGCTTGCACTCAAGGCTGCCATTATATAACGTATTAACACGCACGGCCCGCAGCCCTATGGACTTTGCCAGCTCTATATTTCCCGTGAGCACCGCTGCCTTCCAGCCGCTGAACTGCGCGATAAGAACCTCGCCGAGACATTTATAGAGCGGATGCAGGGCCGCTGTTTCGCCAAGCCGCTCGCCATACGGCGGGTTGACTGCCACCAGGCCGGGCACGACAGCATCCCCGGCAGGTGCTGAAGCTTTCGCCAGGTCTCTCTGCTCTATCCGGATCCTGTTACCAAGTCCTGCGCGCTTCACCGCGACCAGCGCTATGCGTACTGCCCGGCGGTCCGCATCATATCCAATGATGCGCGGCAGGCGCTCAAACCCGCTCTTGCGGCGATGCTGCGCTTCCTTAAGCAGGTTTTCCCACAGCTTCTGATTATGGCCTTTCCAGCGCAAAAATCCAAAGGACGTTCTTTCCAGCCCGGGCGCGCTGTCTCCTGCCATAAGGGCAGCCTCGATCGGCAGGGTGCCGGAACCGCACATGGGATCAACCAGCGGCCCTCCATCGCGTGCAATATCAGGCCACCGGGCGCGCAGCAGCAGCGCTGCCGCAAGATTTTCTTTCAGCGGCGCAATGACGCTTTCCCCGCGGTAGCCGCGCTGGTGCAGGCTTGCCCCGGACAGATCAATATTCACGGCAACGGTATCCTGATCCAGGTGGACATGCACCCGCAGGTCCGGCCGCAGGACATCAATTGATGGCCGCCTTCCCGTTCTGTCCCGGAACTGGTCAACGATTGCGTCCTTAACCTTCAGGGCGCCGAAATGGGTATGGGTGATCCATGAGTGCGTGGCAGTCAGACTAACGGCTAAGGTGCTCTCTACCGAGAGATGTTCACCCCAGGGAATGGACTGGATCCCTGCGTAAAGCTCATCAACAGCGGCGGCTTGAAAGGTTTTAACCGGCAGCAGAATTCTGCTGGCAATACGTGACCACAGGCAGGCCCGGTACGCGGTCTCCAGGGTCCCCTCAAACGCGACCCCGGCACGGGTCTCCTTCACGGCTGCTGCGCCAAAACTGTTCAGCTCGGCAGCCAGGAGGTCCTCCATGGCTTTCGGTGAGGTCGCAAAAAACGGGAAACGTGCAGACATTGATGCAAACTCTCATAGGTTGTTGAAAAAGTAGTTTTTTCACAGGCTGGTCAAAAACATCCGGATGCAAGGCGCGCGAAGTCTTGAGGAATGAGGCGTACTTTACCGTACGCCGCAATGACGAATGACGAGCGCAACAAAGCAGACGGGTGTTTTTCAACAGCCTGCTCAAGGCTACAAGCCATCAGCCCAGTACCGGGAACCGGCCGCTGCTGGCTGCCAGATTAATCGGCAGTTAGCGCCCGGTCAAGGGCGGTGATTAATGCTCCCAGACCTTTTCGGGTAACCGTAGAGATGGGATATACCCGTTGTGCATCTTCCTTGCTCAGCCGGGAAATAAACCGGGACAGCAGCGTCTGCTCAGGGTCAAGATCAATTTTATTAACGGCAATGAGCATCTTTTTTTCGCTCAGGCTGCGGCCGAATTTTTTTATTTCCTGCTGCACTATTTTAAATGCTTTATCAGCAGGGGGGTCAGCAAACTCGGAAATATCAATCACCGCCAGCAGCACCCGGGTCCGTTCAACATGTTTTAAAAACTGGATGCCGAGGCCCTTGCCTTCCGCGGCTCCTTCGATGATTCCCGGAATGTCGGCCATGACAATGCTTCTATAGTCAGGGCGTTCTATCACCCCCAGGTGCGGCCGCAGGGTGGTAAACGGGTAGCCGGCTATTTTCGGCCGGGCATGGGATACAACCGATATGAGAGAGGATTTCCCGGCATTGGGCAGCCCCACCAGGCCCACATCAGCAATCACTTTAAGTTCCAGTGCCGCGGTACAGGCAACACCCGGCTTTCCTTCTTCAACATGGCGCGGAGCCTGGTTAACGGACGTGGCAAAGTGCTGATTGCCGCGGCCTCCTTTCCCGCCGTGCGCCAGCATGACCTTGATGCCGGGCTCAAGTATTTCACAAAGCAGCTCTTCAGTCTCGGCATTGCGCACCATGGTGCCGCACGGGACTTTCACCAGCAGGTCTTTTCCTTTTTTGCCGGAGCAGTTATTGCTGCCGCCCGGCTGCCCGTTCTGGGCAACCAGTTTTGGTGTATGGCGGAAGCGTGACAGGGTATTCAGGTTTATCTCTCCGATAAAGAATACTGAGCCGCCGTCACCGCCGTCACCGCCGTCAGGGCCGCCGTTGGGGAGATATTTCTCCCGGCGAAAGGACACGCAGCCCCGTCCTCCGTGCCCTGATATGATGAAAACAGTAGCCGTGTCAACAAACATGAAAAGCCTCAAGAACAGCTTTCAGGTAATAAGCTATCAGCAGTCAGCTTGGCCGGTTTCATGTCTC
>JAPLIX010000272.1 GCA_026388865.1 Pseudomonadota bacterium
ATTTTAACGTCAGGTGAATCTGCTCCGGCTTTACCCACCGCACGCAGTCAGTGCGGCTGCGCAGTTCTGCCTGCAGGTCAGCCAGAGCTTTTTTCAGCTCCTGCGGCAGTTCCAATGCAATAAACGTGCGGATTTTTGCCATGTATTTAACGTGTTGTTACAATGCAACACCTATCATAGATGATTTCGCTTGTCAACGTGAAGCTCCTCGCGGGTAGTCATGCCGCACGGGCGAACAGGATCTGCCGGATGGTATAAGCCGTGAGTATATATATATATATAATATTATGAGTATTCAGATTTCCGGCAAAACGTTCGATAAAACAAATTGACTAAAGAATAAATAAAGCACATTATAAAAATGAATTGTTTCTCAAACTGTTTTTAAGGAGCCAGTTATGAAAACCCTGCGATCTGCTTCAGTCTGCTGTGCGTTAGCAATAGCAATTTTAGTTATCTTCCCAATCATATGCCCGGCGGCCAGTCCGGACAGATTCCCCAAGGACACAAAAGGCGTCTACGACCTGACCTGCAAGGACATCTCCGCATCTTTCCAGAAATTCATGCAATGCAACTCGGGAAAGATATCCCGGAAGATCTGTGACGCTGATCCTGACAGTGCCGCGCTCCAGTTCAGCTATAACGCGGTCAAGGAGCTGCGCAACTACCATGTCATCATGCTGCCGGGCGGGGAGTTTGACTTTTTTGATGAGCTGCTGGGGTTCTGCGACGGACGGGACGCGGACGATCTGGAAGAGCTATTCAATATGTTCCCCGCGATGAAGGCGGATATGGAGTCAGCGGTGAAGGATGAGGTATGTCCTGACTATGAACAGGACTTTGAGGACTACTATGATGCGCTCATGGACGGCTTCATCACCTATGAGATGTTTCTCGGCTCACATGATATCTCCTTTACACGCCTGCAGTTCTCCCAGGACGACAACCCGTATTTTGCCGGTGACCGCGCGGAAAAGGTGAGCCTGCTGGCTGACACTATCGACCGGATTGAAGGAGGGTACGGCGCCAACGAGTTCAAAAAGAATTATATCCTCATCGGGCACAGCTTCGGCGGCATCAACATTACCGATTTTCTCGCCGAGCTTCTGAACGCCCATGTGCCGGGCACCCCCGAGTACCGGATGTTTGAAGCCACCACCGTGAGACAATGGCCTGCTGAGAAAAAGGAGCGCATCTTCAATAAAATAAAGGCCCTAGCCCTCATCAACACCTTTGTCCAGGGCGACCGCACCGAGGAAACCCTCCTCCTGAAGACGGCCAAGGAGCAGGGCATAACGGCCAGTGACCCCGTGGAATATTATATTGATTACGTGCTCAAGCACGTCCAGACCGAGGTGTTTACCAAGGAGAACATAAAGCTGCATCAACTCTATCATAATACACTGCTCAGCAACCGCTACCGGGGCAACTACTATTTTACCGACAAGAACAGCGTGACACCCAAGACCGGCACACCGATTAAGGACGCGTTTGACCGGATTGCCCGGGAGAAGGCGGTGATATCCGTGGGCTGCAGCGTGCCGAAGTATTTCCCGTATCTGATGGTCGGGCCCAATATGCTGGTTGCATCGAGCAAGGACAAATGGAAAGAGGAAAACATCCGCAATGACGGCCTGGTGGACAGCTTCGCCTCCATCATCCCGCGCGAAAATGTTGAGTTTGTGCTGCTGCCGAATCTCGATCATGGCGCGCTGGTGCTGAAACCGGAAGTGGCCGGCATATCCGTCGGCCATGAGTATGACCAGACGCCCTTTGTCAGGACCCTGTTCAAGCGCCTTTCCAGCAGGATGAAGGAGATACAGGCGGCGCAGACGTCAAGTGTGAAGTAACATTCGCAGCGCGCGGCGCATACAGAAAAAACAGAACGACAGGATCGATAAAGGTCCTGCCGTTTTTTATGTGCGTCATGTATTAGCCGTGTCTGTGAATGATGATCAGCGGCTGGCTGTGATAAAACCGGGGATAATATTCCTGTTTGATAAAACAAATTGACTAAAGAACAAATGAAGCACAGTATAAAAAGAATGAAAAGAATTGTTTTTAAAACTTTACCCAAGGAGCTTGTTATGAAAACCCTGCGATCTGCATCAGTGTGCTGCGCGTTAGCGGCGGCAATACTAGTTGCCTTCCCTTTTATGTGCGTGGCGGTCGAGCCGGACGAATTCCCCACTGATACAAAAGGCGTCTACGACCTGACCTGCAAGGACATATCCGAATCTTTCCAGATATTCATGAAATGCAACTCCGGGAAAATATCCCGCGCAATCTGTGACGCTGACCCTGACAGTGCCGCGCTCCAGTTCAACTATAGCGCGGTCAAGGAACTGCGCAACTACCATGTCATCATGCTGCCGGGCGGTGAGTTTGACTTTTTTGACGAGCTGCTGGGGTTCTGCGACGGACGGACCGCGGATGACCTGGAAGAGCTGTTCAAGCTGTTCCCCGATATGAGGGCGGATATCGAGTCAGTAATGAAGAATGAGGTATGTCCTGATTTTAAAGAGGGCTTTGAGGACTACTATGATTCGCTCATGGACGCCTACAGCACGTATATAATGTTTCTCGGCAGACATGATATCTCATTCACGCGCCTGCAGTTCTCCGAGGACGACAACCCGTATTTTGCCGGTGATCGCGCGGAAAAGGTGAGCCTGCTGGCCAGCACGATTGACCGGATTGAAGCAGGTTACGGCGCCAACGATTTCAAAAAGAATTATATTCTCATCGGGCACAGCTTCGGAGCTTCTGAACGCCCATGTGCCGGGCACCCCCGAGGCCCGGATGTTTGAAGCCACCAGCGTGAGAAAATGGCCTGATGAAAAGAAGGAATACATCTTCAATAAAATAAAGGGCATAGCCCTCATCAACACCTTTGTCCAGGGCGATCGCACCGAGGAGACCATGCTTCTGAATACGGCCAAGGAGCAGAAAATAACAGCCAGTGATCCCGTTGAATATTATATTGATTACGTGCTCAAGCACGTCCAGACCGAGGTATTTACCAAGGAGAACACCCAGCTGCACCGGATTTATCATAATACAATGCTCAGCAACCGCTACCGGAACAACTATTATTTTACCGACAAGAACAGCGTGACACCCAAGACCGGCACGCCGATTAAGGATGCGTTTGACCGGATCGCGCGCGATATAGCGGTGATATCCGTGGGCTGCAGCGTGCCGAAGTATTTCCCGCATCTGATTGTCGGGCCTAATTTTCTGGTTGAGTCGAGCAAGGACAAATGGAAAGAGGAAAACATCCGCAACGACGGCCTGGTGGACAGCCTCTCCTCCATCATTCCGCGCAAGAGTGTTGAGTTTGTGCTGCTGCCGAATCTCGACCACGGCGCGCTGGTGCTGAAACCGGAAGTGGCCGGCATAACCGCAGGCTATAACTATGAACAGATGCCCTTTGTCAGGACCCTGTTCAAGCGCCTCGCCAGCAGGATGAAAGAGATACAGGCAGCGCAGACGTCAGGCTTGAAGTAACATTCGCAGCGCGCGCAGTGTGCGCTTCATAAAAGAAAAA
>JAPLIX010000283.1 GCA_026388865.1 Pseudomonadota bacterium
GATACCATAACGCGCGATGACCATGTGGCTGTTGCGGCTCTTGCCGGCTTCAAGGAAGTGAAACCCATGGTTTTCTCCTCCCTGTATCCTATTGCCGCTGATGATTATCAGTCGCTCACCGAGGCACTGGAGAAGTATAAATTAAACGATGCAGCCCTCACCTATCAGAAGGACTCATCGGCCGCACTCGGGCATGGGTTCCGCTGCGGCTTTCTGGGCCTGCTCCATCTTGAAGTTGTGCAGGAGCGGCTGGAGCGGGAGTACGGCCAGTCCGTCATCATGACCGTGCCGAGCGTTCAGTACCAGTTCCTGCTGAGAAGCGGAGAAAACGTCACCATTGACAACCCGCACTATTACCCCGACCCGGCCTCCATAGAAAAGTCTTACGAGCCGTTCGTGAAGGTAAGCATCCTCATCCCCGAGCGCTCCATGGGCGCGGTGATGACCCTGTGCCTGGAGCGGCGCGGGGTTAATACCAGGTTCCACTATCCTACTACCAAGCGCATCGAGATTACCTGCGAGATGCCGCTTGCGGAAATTATCTATGACTTCTACGACAAGCTGAAGACCGTCACGCAAGGGTATGGCTCGTTTGACTATGAGCTTATCGGCTACCGGGAAAGTGAATTGGTGAAGCTTGATATCCTGGTAAATGGTGAAAAGGTGGATGCCCTGTCGCTTATGGTCCATCGTGACCGGGCGCGGCTGCGCGCGGTGCAGATCTGCGATCGGCTGAAAGAGGAAATTCACCGGCAGCTTTTTAAGATTGCCATCCAGGGCGCCATCGGCGGACAGATTATCGCCCGCTCAACCATCTCACCCTTCCGCAAAGACGTTACGGCAAAATGCTATGGCGGTGACATCACCCGCAAGCGCAAGCTTCTGGAAAAGCAGAAGATGGGCAAGAAGCGCATGAAGATGGTGGGCGCGGTGGAGATACCCCAGAGCGCGTTTATCGCCGTGCTCAAGTCTGACAATGAATGACCAGTCAAAGCTTCCCGGCCTCTATATTCACATTCCCTTCTGCAAGACCAAATGTCCCTATTGCGATTTTTATTCGGAGACCTCGACGTCGCTGATTCCGGAATGGCTGCGGGCTGTTAAAAAAGAAGCGCTGCTGTACCGGGACCAATTTTCCTCATTTGATACCCTTTACCTGGGCGGGGGAACGCCTACTGTTCTTGACGAGACTGAGCTTACCTCGCTTATGGAATATCTTTTTAAGACATTTCGTTTTGCGCCTGATGCGGAGATTACCATCGAGGCAAATCCCAATGATATAACAGATGAGAAGCTGTGTGCGCTCCGTGCGTCCGGCGTGAACCGCATCAGCCTCGGCGTGCAGTCCTTTGATGAACAGGATGTAGCATTTCTGAGGCGCAGGCATACGGTAGAGGAGGCAGTATCCGCGCTCGCATTGATTCGCGCAAGCGGCTTTGCCAGTGTCGGCATTGACCTTATCTGCGGCATCCCCGGCCAGACTATTGCTGCCTGGCGGGCAACGCTCAAACAGGCGGTATCTTTCCAGCCGGAACATATTTCCTGCTATCAGCTCACAATGGCAGAGGGCACGGCGTTTTGGGAGATGCAAGAGAAGGGGCTTATGCGGCTTCCCGATGAGGAAGAGAGTGAGAATTTATTTTTAACCACGGCCCGGTTCCTTGAAGAGAACGGCTACCTGCACTATGAAATTTCAAATTTTGCCCGCGGGGAAGAAAATCGCTCCCGCCACAATCAGAAATACTGGCAGCATGTACCCTATCTGGGCCTCGGGCCTTCCGCCCATTCATTTCAGGACGGGAAGCGATGGTGGAATGTCCGGTCAATAAAAAAATATTGCGCGTCGCTTGAAGCGGGCAGGGCGC